>DATFQL010000001.1:0-9813 GCA_035264305.1 Candidatus Limnocylindrales bacterium
CCGCCACGGACGCGACACTGCGCTGACTGCGACCCGCGTCCTCGCGCAGCTGCCGTATCTCGGCTCCGATCCGGCGAAGCCGCTCCCGATGCCGTCTGCGCAGAAGTCGCTCGTTGATCACTGGCATGGGCAAAGTGAACCGGACGGGCCTTTGCGGTCGCTTATTCATCTGTCGTGGTCGCCGTCGGCGACCGCTTCGGGCGTCAACGCCGGGGGATTGCTCGCGTTGGGCCGCCACGACCCGCGTTGGTCGCTCCCGGTGACCACCGGGGTCCAGCGGCGTTGCTCGGAGAGGATTGAGGTCCGAAGTGGTCGCTCACAGCGGCCGCGCCGTGTAGGTCACAGCGGCGCGCTTGCGGCCCCCAGAGCGACCGGCGGCCGCGGCCGTAACGTCACAGCGGCGCGCTTGCGGCCGCAACGCCACAGCGACCGCCGGCCGCGGCCGCAACGCCGCCGAGAGTGCGGCGGTCACGGCGCGGCGGCCGATGGCAGGACGGCCGGCGAGGGCGCCGGGCCTATACTCGCCGTCCCGTGGCCGCGCGCACAGTCGATCCCCTCGCGCCGTTCGGGCCCGCGGTCCGGGCCTGGTTCGAGGCGACGTTCGAGGCCCCGACGAAGGCCCAGGCGGACGGCTGGGCGGCGATCAGCCAGGGCCGCAACACCCTGATCCACGCCCCCACCGGGAGCGGCAAGACGCTCGCCGCGTTCCTGTGGTGCCTCGACCGCCTGGTCCACGACCCGAGCCCGGTCCCGGAGCGCGGCACGACGGGCACCGTCCGGACCCTCTACATCTCGCCGCTCAAGGCACTCACCTACGACGTCGAGCGGAACCTCCGGGCGCCGCTCGCCGGGATCGCGCTCGAGGCACAGCGGCTGGGCGACGAGCCGCCCCGGATCTCGATTGCGAGCCGCACCGGTGACACCCCCGCGGACGAACGCCGCGACCTCGTCCGCCACCCGCCCGACATCCTCGTCACGACGCCGGAGAGCCTGTACCTCCTGCTCACGAGCCAGGCCCGCGAGATCCTGCGCGGCGTCGAGCAGGTCATCGTGGACGAGGTCCACGCGGTCGCCGGTACGAAGCGAGGCGCGCATCTCGCGATCAGCCTGGAGCGTCTCGAACGGCTGCGCGCAACGGCGGCGCCCGACGCCGCGACCCTTCGTCCTCTCCAGCGGATCGGCCTGTCCGCGACGCAGCGGCCGCTGGAGACGATCGCGCGCTTCCTCGGCGGCGTGGGCGAGGGCCGCGAGGTGACGATCGTCGATGCGGGCGCGCGCAAGCCGCTCGAGCTGCAGGTCGTCGTCCCCGTCGAGGACATGGCGCGACTGGGCGAGGTGCTGCCGCAGGACGAGCAGCCGGGCGGGCCGGTCATCGGCGGCGAGATGCGGACGAGCATCTGGCCGGCGATCCATCCCCGGATCCTCGAGCTCATCCGGCAGCACCGCTCGACGATCGTGTTCACCAACAGCCGGCGGCTGGCAGAGCGCCTCGCCCAGCGGCTCAACGAGCTTGCCGGCGAGGAGCTCGTCCGCGCCCACCACGGCAGCATCGCCCGCGAGCAGCGCCTCGAGATCGAGGAGGAGCTGAAGGCTGGGCGCCTGCCGGCGCTCGTCGCCACGAGCTCGCTCGAGCTCGGCATCGACATGGGCGCCGTCGACCTCGTGATCCAGGTCGAGAGCCCGACGAGCGTCGCCCGCGGCCTCCAGCGCATCGGCAGGGCAGGCCACCAGGTGGGCGAGCCGTCGAAAGGCGTCATCTTCCCCAAGTACCGGGGCGACCTGCTCGAGACCGCGGTCGTCGTGAAGGGGATGCACGACGGCGCGATCGAGCAGACGACGCTGCCGCGCAACCCGCTCGACGTCCTTGCCCAGCAGATCGTCGCGATGACGGTGGGTGAGCGGTTCACGGTCGACGAGCTGCTCGCGCTCGCCCGTCGCGCCGCGCCCTTCGAGACCCTCACCCGTGACGTCCTCGAGGGCGTGCTCGGCATGCTCGCCGGCGCGTACCCGTCAGATGAGTTCGCGGAGCTCAAGCCGCGGGTCGTGTGGGACCGGATGACCGACGTGGTGGAGGGGCGGCGCGACGCGCGCGTGGTCGCCGTGACGAGCGGCGGGACGATCCCGGATCGCGGGCTGTACCCCGTGTTCCTCGAAGGAGAGGCCGGGACGCCGGGGCGCCGGGTCGGCGAGCTCGACGAGGAGATGGTGTACGAGCTGCGGGCCGGGATGCACGGCGACGTCGTCGTGCTCGGCGCGAGCAGCTGGCGCGTCCAGGACATCAGCCCCAACCGGGTCACGGTCACACCGGCACCCGGCGTCCCGGGCAAGCTGCCGTTCTGGCACGGCGACGCGGTGGGGCGGCCGGTCGAGCTCGGGCGTCTGCTCGGCGCGTTCACGGGAGCGATCGAGGCGGACCTCGCGAAGGGACCGAAGGGCAGGGCGGATGCGGGCAGGCGGCTCCGGCGCGAGCACGACCTGGACGAGCTCGCGTCCGAGAACCTGCTGGCGTACCTCGAGGACGAGCGCGACGCGACGGGTGCCCTGCCGACCGACCGGCGCATCGTGATCGAGCGGTTCCGAGACGAGCTCGGGGACTGGCGCCTCGTCGTGCTCACGCCATTCGGCGGCCGGGTCCACGCGCCGTGGACGCTCGCGCTCGAGAGCCGCCTCCAGGAGCGGCTCGGGCTCGAGGTGCAGACCATCTACTCGGACGACGGGATCGCGATCCGCCTCCCCGAGGGCGATTCGAGCCTCGACGGCGTCGAGGCGCTCCTGTTCCCCGATCCCGAGGAAGTCGAGGATCTCGTCGTCGGGCGACTCGGCCAGTCCAGCCTGTTCGCCAGCCGGTTCCGGGAGAACGCCGGGCGGGCGCTGCTCCTGCCACGAAGACGCCCGGGGACACGCACGCCGTTGTGGCAGCAGCGCCAGCGGGCCGCGGACCTGCTCTCGGTCGCCTCGCGCTACGGGAGCTTCCCGATCCTCGTCGAGACGTACCGCGAATGTCTCGCGGACGTCTTCGACCTGCCGGCGCTGCGCGAGATCCTCTCCGGCGTGGCGCGGCGCGAGATCGCCGTCCACAGCGTCGAGACGGCCAAGGCCTCCGCGTTCGCGGGCAGCCTGCTGTTCGACTACGTCGCGGCATACATGTACGACGGCGACGCGCCGCTCGCCGAACGTCGCGCACAGGCGCTCACGCTCGACCGGGACCTGCTCCGCGAGCTGCTCGGCCAGGAGGAGCTTCGCGAGCTGCTCGATGCAGACGCGCTGGCCGACCTCGAGCTGAGCCTGCAGTCGCTCGTCGAGGAGCGGCACGCCGGCAACCCCGACCAGGTGCACGACCTGCTGCGGCGGCTGGGCGACCTGACGATCGACGAGGTTGGCGCGCGTACGTCTGGCGGTCGGGTCGAGGCGTCGCTCCATCTCGCGGAGCTCGCCTCGTCGCGTCGCGCGGTTCGCGCGCGGATCGGCGGCGAGGAGCGCTGGATCGCGATGGAGGACGTCGCCCGCTATCGCGACGGGGTGGGTGTCGCCGCCCCTCCGGGCGTGCCGCAGGCATTCCTCGGACCGGTCGTGGGGGCGCTCGACGGACTCCTCGCCCGATGGGCGAGGACGCATGGGCCGTTCCTCGCCGCGGAACCCGCCCGTCGATGGGGTCTGCCCCTCGGCGTGATCGACGACGCGCTCCACCGGCTCGTGGCGAACGGGTCGCTGCTGACCGGGGAGTTCCGGCCCGGCGGCGTGGAGCGTGAGCTGTGTGACCCGGAGGTCCTCCGGCTGCTCCGCCGTCGCTCGCTCGCGAAGCTGCGGCGCGAGGTCGAGCCGGTCGACCCGATCACCCTCGCCCGATTCCTCCCGGCGTGGCAGGGCGTGGCGCCCTCGCCATCCGCGGCCGGGCCGGCGACGCCGCTCAGGGGGTCTGCAGCCCTCGAGCGCCTTGCGGATGTGGTCGACCAGCTCGCCGGGCTGCCGATCCCGGCGTCGGTCCTCGAGCGGGACGTCCTCCCGGCCCGTGTCCCCGCGTATCAGCCCCGGCTGCTCGACGAGCTCGGCGCGATGGGCGAGGTCGCGTGGACCGGCCGCGGCAGCCTCGGTCGTGACGATGGCCGGGTCGTCCTGTACCGGCCCGGCCGCGAGCTCCTGCGACCGGTCGGCCTGCCCGACGGCACCGAGCGCCCGGCGACCGACCTCCACGAGCGGATCCGGGTCCACCTCCGGCGGCGTGGCGCATCGTTCTACCGCGAGCTGTACTCGGCCGTCGGCGGGCGGACGGATCGCGAGGTGCTCGACGCGTTGTGGGACCTCGTCTGGTCGGGCGAGGTCACCAACGACACCTTTGCGCCGCTCCGGGCGCTCCGCTGGAAGCGGCCGGCACGCGACTCGCGCCCCCGCCCGAGCCGCCTGACCTCGCTTGGCCCGCCCGAGGCGGCGGGCCGGTGGTCGCTCGTCGAGGACGGGATCGAGTGGGCGGGTGGCGCCGACGACGGCCCAGATTCTGCAGCCGGGGTTCGACAGGCGACCTCGACCACCGCGACCCGGACCGAGCGCATCCACGCCCAGGCACTCGCGCTCCTCGAGCGGCATGGCGTCCTGACCCGGGAGGCGGTCGCAGGCGAGGCGGTGGAGGGCGGGTTCAGCGCGGTGTATCCGGTCCTCCGCGCGCTCGAGGAGAGCGGCCGTATCCGGCGGGGCTACTTCGTCGACGGCCTCGGGGCCGCCCAGTTCTCGCTCCCCGGCGCGATCGACCGGCTCCGCGCCCTCCGCGACCAGCCGGGCGAGCTCGCCGGCGAGCACGGCCGCGTCGTCCATCTCCTCGCCGCCGCGGATCCCGCCAACCCGTACGGCGCTGCACTGCCCTGGCCTCGCCGCTCGGAGACTGATCGCCGGCCGTTGCAGCGGGCGGCCGGGGCGTATGTGGCGCTCGTCGATGGCGCGGCGGTGCTCTACGTCGACCGCGGCGGGACGTCGCTCCAGGTGCTGCCCGCCGGCGACGACCCCGAGGCCCTCATGGCCGCGATCGGCGCCCTGCACGACCTCGTCGCGGATGGCCGCGTCCGCGAGCTCGTCATCGGCAAGGTCGACGGGGAGCCTGTCGCCACGTCGCGTTTCCGGGACGCGCTCCTCGCCGCCGGGTTCGTCGCGGGATACCGCGGGTACGCGCTCCGAGCCGCCCCGGCCGCACGAGAGGGCACGTACGCTCGCCCGACGCCGGTTCGGGCGGTTCGCTGATCTCCGATGCCGGAAGGCGACACGCTGTTCCGGACGGCCGCCGGGCTCCGGCCGTACCTTCTCGGGCGCGCGGTGACCGCGGCGGCGGCGCGCCAGCCCGGACCGCAGGCGGACCGCCTCGTCGGCGCGACCGTCACCGGCGTCGATGCGCAGGGCAAGAACCTGCTCATCCGGTTCGACAACGGCCTGGAGGTCCGGACGCACCTGGGCATGCAGGGCTCCTGGCACCGCTATCGGCCGGGCGAGCGATGGCGACGCGCACCGAGCCGGTCGCGACTCGTGATCGAGGTCCCCGGCTCGATTGCCGTGTGCTTCGACGCACCGACCGTCGAGCTGTTCGAGCAGCGGGCCGAGCCGCTCCACCCGGCCCTCTCGCGGCTCGGCCCCGACCTGCTGGTCGACCCGCTCGACATCGACGAAATTATTCGGCGGCTCCGACACCCGTCCCGCGTCGGCATGACGGTCGGGGAGGCGCTGCTCGACCAGCGCGCCCTCGCCGGCATCGGCAACGAGGTCCGGAACCAGGTCCTGTGGCAGGCCCGGATCTCGCCGTTCGTCGCGCTCGCCGCAGTCGATGACGCGGCGATCCGCGCGCTCGTGGCCGGCGCGCGCGAGATCCTTCGCGAGGGGGCTCGCACCGGCATCCGTCCCAGCGACATCCACGGGCGGTCCGGGCGACCCTGCCCGCGGTGCGGCGCCCGGATCCGGTCGCTCGTGTACGGCGGCGAGCTGCCGCGGATCGCCTACTGGTGTCCGCGCTGCCAGCCAGATCCCCTCGAGGCCTCCCCGCGCGGCGAGCCGTGACATCGGTCGGCTGGCGGCGGATCGAACGAGCTCCTCCTCGAGCGAGAGCCAGGCCTCGATCCTCGGCCGCTTCGACCTCCCGGGCATCGGCGGGCTCGTCCCCGGCGTTGCACGGACGATCCGCCCCCCGTCTGCGGCGCCTATCATCGCGGCCATGTGCGAGCAGTTCGTCGCGCGGGCACGCGACCCGTTCCGGCTCGATGAGCTGTGGCCGCTCGCCGCGCGGATGGAGCGCTACGGGGTCGCAGGCTTCGGCTGGGGCGTGACCTGGCTCGGCGACGACGGCGAGCTGCACACCCACCGGGACGTGCGGGCGTTCCGGGACGACCCGGGCCGCGAGGTCGTCGGACGAACCGAGTCGCGCTCGGTCATGGTCCACCTTCGCCGGCCGTCGAAGCTCAGCACGCTCCAGCTGCCCGACACGCAGCCCTTCGTCGATCCGGCCGGCCGATTCGCCTTCAGCCACAACGGCGAGCTGGGCCGATGGCAGGGCGCCCGGGCGGCGTATCGGGAGCAGGGACGGATCTCGGGGCGTGCCGACAGCGAGGTCGGACAGCGCTGGCTGGAGGATGCGTGGGAGCAGGCGGCGCCGGCCGAGCTGCTCGCGCGGCTGCACGCGGGGTTCGGCGGCGTCGCGAACCTGGCCGTGATCGAGCGCGACGGGCGGACGACGCAGTACGCCGGCAACCCCGAGAACCCCGTGTTCACGTTCCGGCTCGGGCCCATCGGCCTCGCGTCGACCGCCATCTACTCGATCGACCGTTCGCTGTTCCGGTTCGCGGCCCCTGGCGCAACGGCTCGCCGGCTCGCACGTCTCAACACGACGATCGTGCTCGACGAGTGCGGCGAGCCACGCGCGGCTCGGCGGGGCGAGCCGATGGCGCAGGCGATACCGGGAACCTGACGGGCGACTGGAGAGGGAGGGTCACGTGACCGATAGCGCGACGACCGCGGCCACCATGCCGACCGTCGACGGCGACCCGGAGGACGGCGCGCGCCCGACCGCGTTGCTGCCGATCGCCCAGCTTCTCCGGATCTCGCTGTACTGGCTCGGCCTGACGGCGATCGACGCCGCCGTCGGCCTGTTCGTCACCAACCGCCTCGAGTTCGACGGGCTCGTGCCCACCGACGAGGTGGGTCGCTCGCTGTTCCTCATCGGCATCGGCGCGGCGATCGTCGGGATCGTGATCCAGCCGACCGTCGGGTACCTGAGCGACTACACGGTCTCCCGCTGGGGCCGGCGCAAGCCGTACATCGTGTTCGGGAGCCTGCTCGACGTCGTGTTCCTGGTCGGGATCGCGTACGGGAGCTCGGTCCTCGTGCTCGCGGCGTTCATGCTCCTGCTGAGCGTCAGCACGAACATCGCGCGCGGCCCATTCCAGGGCTACGTCCCGGACCTCGTCGCCGAGCCGCAGGTCGGCCTCGCGTCAGGGATGGTGGGGCTGATGCAGGTCGTCGGGAACGTGACGGGCTTCCTGCTGGTGTCGATCTCGGTGACGCTCGGTGCCATGCACCTGTCCCTCATCGCGGTCGCGGTCGTCGAGCTCGTGACGATGCTCAGCGTCGTGCTGCGGGTGGGGAAGGGCCTGCCGCCGAAGCCACGCGACGGGAAGTCGTGGGGGCGGATCGCGCGCGAGGCGTGGGCAACCGACATCCTCCAGGAGCGCTCGTACGTGTGGCTCCTCGTGTCCCGACTCCTGTTCCTCACCGCGGGCGGCCTGCTCGTCAACTTCGTCGTCATCTACCTGAGCCGCGCGTTCGGCTTCGGCAAGGAGGGGGCGAACCAGTGGTACGTCGCGATCCTCGTCGTCGTGGTCGCGGCGAACGTCGTCGCGATCCTGCCGGCCTCGAAGCTGTCCGACCGCACCGGCCGGAAGCCGCTGATCTTCCTGGCGTGCGCGGGCGGCGCGGTCGGCGCGGCGATCGTCGCGGTCGCCCCGTCGATCCCTGTTGCGATGGTCGGCGCAGCCGTGTTCGGCGCCGCGAACGGCACGTTCCTCGCCGTCGACTGGGCGCTGATGACGGACCTGATCCCGCGAGCCTCCGCCGGCCGCTACATGGGCATGAGCAACGTGGCGACCGGCGCGTCGACCCCGATCGCGATCGCCCTCGGAGGGCTCGTCCTCGACGCCGTCGCGGGCGGTGGCGACGAGCCGTTCAGCCCGCGGGCCGTGTTCCTGCTCTCGGTCGTCGTGTTCGCGGCGGCGGCGGTGACGCTCCGGCCCGTCGTCGAGCGGCGGCGCGTCGGAGGGTCACCCGCACCCGCGGCCGCCGCGGCCTGACGTCAGTCGACCGCGTCGCCGACGACCGCGGGGATCGGAGCGGTCCGGGTCGCGACGCGCGGCTCGGCGTCGTCGAGCCCGACGTACCGCCGTGCGGCCGCGTGCCCCTCCCGCCACGTGTCGCGAGCGACTGCTCCCGGGGCCTGCCGGAACGCAGCGGCCCAGCGCCGCAGCCTCGCGGACTGGAACGCCGCGGCCTCCCGCCACGCCGATGGCCGCAGGAACGCGAACGGGTCCCGCAGCTGCCACCACCACGGAACCGCCGACCAGATGAACACCAGGTAGTCGGCACGGAACGGCCGTTCGCCGAAGCCGAACAGCGCCTGGAGCTGGAGGATCGTCAGCGGCAGGAGCGCGAGCGACAGCAGCCCGCTGATCGCGAGGAACGCGAGGCCCCAGCCACGGGCACGCGGCGGGAGCACGAACCACAGCGGCGCCGGGACCCACTTCATCCAGGTCGCGATCCCCCACAGCAGGCCGCCGAGCCGCCCTCCGGTGAAGTGCGCGGCGAAGATCATCAGCGCGAGCAGCAGGTTGATGTTGCCGGTGTCGAGGTTCGCGGCCATCGGGAAGGCGAGGATCGCGACGAGGATCGCGGTCGGCAGCGGCCGCAGCGAGTACGCCCAGCGGATCGACCACAGGAGCAGCAGAATCGTCGCCCCGCGCCACGCGAACCACGCGACGTCCCAGGGCAGAAGCGACCACGGCGTGAACAGCGGGAGCATCCACGGCGCGTACACGTACGGGAGGAACGGGCCGGTCGGGTGGTACGGGTTCCCCCCCTCGAGCCAGATCCGGACCGCCGCCCAGTACGCCTGCGCATCTGCGCCGGCCCGATCCCCGCGCGCCGTCATCCCGGCGAGTGCGAGGGCGAACACGACGATCAGGAGCGACATCGCGAGCATCCGGCGCGGCTCGCGGATCCGCACCGCCTCGCGACGGAGTGCTCGCCGCACGACGCCCGCCCGACGCTGCGGCGGGGTCGGCGCGCCGCCGGGCGTGACGCGCCGCGGGTCGGATGTCATGGGGTCCGTCGGCGGGTGGCCGTCGGTGGCGCGGGCAGTCATGTGGCCGCATTCTCTCGCGGTCCGTCCAGCATCGGGGATCGCGGACGTCACCTGCGCCGATGCCGCTGCATCGCACGGCGGGCGCAAGCATGCATCGGCCGGGCGGGCCGCGGGCGCTCCGGATGTCGCTGCTAGACTCCCGCCACCATGACGCACGGCACCGTGATCGTGATCGGCGGCGCGGAGGACAAGGTCAGGGACCGCCTCATCCTCGGCCGGTTCGTGGCGCTCGCGGGCGGTCGTGACGCCCGAATCGCCGTGATCTCGACGGCGTCGTCGCTCGGCCCTGAGGCAGGCGAGCGATATCGGTCGATCTTCACCGAGCTCGGCGCGGCGGACGTCATCCCGCTGCACGCCGTGACCAGGACCCAGGCGAACGACGAGCACATCGCCCGGCAGCTGCGCGACGCGACGGGCGTCTTCCTGACCGGCGG
>DATFQL010000002.1:0-11569 GCA_035264305.1 Candidatus Limnocylindrales bacterium
TGAGCCGCGGTGCAAAGTCGTCCACGCGCAGGCCGCGCTTGATCGCCTCCTCGACATACGCCATGCCGTCGGCGATCGTGAACGCGAGCTCCTGGACCGCCGTGGAGCCGGCCTCGCGGATGTGGTAGCCGGAGATAGAGACGGTGTTCCAGCGCGGCAGCTCCTTCGTCCCGAACTCGATCGTGTCGGTCACGAGGCGCATGGACGGCTCGGGCGGGAACAGGAACTCCTTCTGCGCGACGAACTCCTTGAGGATGTCGTTCTGAATCGTGCCCTCGAGCGCGGCCCGGGGCACGCCCGCCTTCTCGGCCGCCACGATGTACATCGCCCAGATCGGGGCCGCCGGCGAGTTGATCGTCATCGACGTCGACACCTTGTCGAGGGTCAGGCCGGCGAGCAGCTGCTCCATGTCGGCGAGGCTGGACACCGCCACCCCGCACGTCCCGAACTCGCCCTCGGCCTCGGGATCGTCGGTGTCGTACCCGTAGAGCGTCGGCATGTCGTACGCGATCGAGAGGCCCGTCTGGCCTGCCGCGAGGAGCTGTCGGAACCGGGCGTTCGTGTCCTCCGCCGAGCCGAAGCCGGCGAACATGCGCATCGTCCACGGCCGGCTGCGGTACCCGGTCGGGTGGACGCCGCGGGTGAACGGCGGCTCGCCCGGCAGTCCCACGTCACGGACAAGGTCCACGTCCGCGTACCGCCCGGCGCCCGTGCGCAGCGGCTCCCCCCGGTGATCGACCGCAGTCGGGCCCCCGGGCCCCGGACCCTCGCCGTCCGCGCCCGCCGTTTCGAGATCCCAGGGCCCGTAGAGGCCGTCGACCGGGATGTCCCCAAGCGTGGCGAACCCGTCGCGGCGTTCGGGCAGGCGGTCGAGCGATGGCGCGAGGCGCTCGATCCGCCAGGCCTGCCGCCGCGGGCCCCACGCGTCGGGACGATCGCTCATGGCCGCGACTCTAGCACCAGCCTTCGCGCGCGCTGCCGGGATGCCGCCAGGGACCGCCGCTCACTCCCCGGCGACCGCCTCCAGGGCCTCGGCGACCCTGGCGTCACCGAGGTCGGCGGCGAGGAGGACGTTGACGCGCCCGGGCGCGTCGCCGGGCCAGGTGACGATCGTCTGCCCGGTGCCATCGGTGCCGAGGACGTCGAGCCGCTTCGCCGCCGCACCGGCCACCGCCGTTTGCGACACCTGGAGCTTGTCGGTGCGCCGCGCCGACCGTCCGCCCGCCTCGTAGAAGGTGAGGAGCCGGTCCGCGTCCAGCCCGTCGCCCTCGAAGACCGCCGCCGTGAGGCCGCTCGTCCCGCCGAGCGCCCACGTCGCGCCGGCGAACCGCACGCCATCGACCCCTTCCCCCGCGAGCGTCCCGAGCGCGGCCGGGGTGCAATTGCGGCCGGAGTCCACCGAGTCCGGTGCCCGGCCCTCGAACGAGGCCGGGAGCAGCGTCTCGAGATCGGGGTACGCGCCCGGAAAGCGCCCGTCCGTCGTGCACGCGGAGGCCGGGTCGAAGCTGGCTGCCGGGGTCGCGGACCCGCAGGCAACGAGCGCGAGGGCGAGCAACGCTGGGGCGACGAGCGTGAGCGGCAGGCGCATGACCTCGAGCGTACCGGGGCTCGACGATGGTCGCGGCTGACGCGGCCGATGCGGCGGCGCACCGGCGCCGAGGCGATGGTCGCAGCTCCCCCTGGCACGATGGTCCGGGCGGTGCCACGGCGCGCCTGACGATCGCCCACCGAGCCCCCGGGACCGGCGGCCCATTGCGATCTACGGAAGCAGCGCCTACGTTCAGTCTCGCGTTCGCACGCACCGATCCCGCGACACACCGGGGGAAACCTGGGGCGTCGGCCACGGATCAATGGACGGGACGACCCGGCCGTCGGGGACGCTCGACGAGCCCGGGGGAACCCAGTCCTCGATCACGAGCCGAGTAACCACGGAGATCCGGCCAGCAGGCCCGAGTCGCGGGTCGGTAGCACTGATCCGGCTTCATCTCGTGCCTCCGGCGTTTCGCCGGGGGCACGTTCGCGTTCCCGGGCCCCCGGCGACCTCGGGCCCGCTACCGGAACGGGTTCGACTGCCACCCCGGGCGCGCCGGGCGCTGTGTCCGGACGATCCCCCGCCGATCCAGCTCCTCGCGGATGACGCGGGCCGCCATCGTGAGCTCCGGGTCGCGGGTCATGGTCCCCGCGAGCCAGTCGATATACGACGGCTCGAACGCGGCGATCTGGCCGAGCGTGTGGCCGTGGAACTTGCCGAAGTCCACCTCGAGGTCGAGGGCGTCGTCGAGCGGCGGCACCGACGGCGGCACGTACCCGGGGTCGCGGCGCTTCTCCATCGGGCCGGACGGCTGCGAGGCCCGGAGCTCGGGCTCGGACCGGTCCCAGCGGAGCGGCGGCTGGCCGCTCAACGGGCTCCGCATCCCGGGCGGCGTCGTGGTCTGGTTGCGAGGGTGCACGCTCCCGGAGAGGTCGAGGCGCCCCGTGATCGGCCGGGTCTTCGGCGGCGGGGGCGGACCGCCCGCGCGTCCCGTCGTCCCGCCGGCACCGGCGCCCGCGCCCGCCGCGCCGTTGGTTCGCCGGTTCTGCCCGCCCTTGCGCGGCCACTGCGCCTCCTGCGTCTCGCCGGCGCGGGTCAACGCCGCGTAGGCCGCGTTGATCTCGGCCATCCGTCGCGTGGCGAGGCGCGCGGTCTCGGGATCATCCCCCGTGAGGTCCGGGTGATTGCGGCGCGCGAGCGAGCGCCACGCGGCCTTGATCTCGTCCGGCGTCGCGCCGGCCTCGATCCCGAGGACGGCGTGCGGTTCCTTCGCGGGCATCTCCCGAGTGTAGCCGGGGCCTGCGTCGGCCCCGAACGCCCTCACCCGCATCGATCCAACGCCCAGCGAACGCGGCTTGACATCGGGCGCGGGTCGCGGTCCCCTGTCGTCGTGACCCCGCTCCGCCGCGCCCGCCGCGCGGGCATCCTCGCCGCGCTCGCCGCGCTGCCGTTCGCGGCGGCCTACCGGTTCGCGCTCGTGTACCGGGTGCGTGCCGGCTACCCGCGTCGTCATCCCCCGGCCCACGACCCGTCGTACGTCGGCCTGCCGTTCGAGGAGCTCGACATCCCGACCCACGGCGGGCTGCGCCTCCCGGCGTGGTGGATCGCCGCCGGCACCGACCCGGCTCCGGGAGTCGTGCTCGTCCATGGCTGGGAATCGGCGCGCGACCGGACGCTGCCGCACGCACAGCTCCTCCATGCGATCGGGATGCACGTCCTGACGATCGACGTCCGAGGGCACGGCGCGAACGGTCCGGAGCTGCTGCCGATGTCCGTCGGCGAGTACGCGCTGGACACGCGGGCGGCCGTTGCCGAGCTCGTGCGGCGGCCCGAGGTCACGAGCATCGGCATCCTCGGGCACTCGATGGGCGCGGCTGGCGCGCTCGTCGCGACCGCCTCGGATCCCGACGTCGACGCGGTGGTTGCGGTGGCAGCGCCGGCGGACCCCAGCCGCCTCACCCGCCAGACGTTCCGTCTCGCCCGGCTGCCGATCCCCGCGGTGGTCGCGTGGCCGCTCGCGTGGCTCACGACCCGGGTCTACCTCCGTCCGCGAGGCCACACCGTCGCCTCCATCTCCGCGACTCACGCCGTGCGGTCGATCCGGGTCCCGGTCCTGCTCGCCCACGGCACGGAGGACGGGGTGGTTCCCGTGGGCGACCTCGCCCGCCTCGCCGCCGCCCGGAGGACGGCACGCCCGGACGCCGTCACCGAGACCCTCGTGATCGACGGGGGGCGGCACTCGTGGCTGTACGAGTTCCCCGAGTACCGGGCGGCCCTCGGGCGATTCCTCGCCCGATCGCTCGGCGGTGCCCTCGAGCCTGACGCCGCGGCACGGGCGGCCGAGGCGGTCCCGGCGGTGCGTCTCCCCGATCTGGAGCGGCTCGTGACGCTGGACGAGGAGCCCGGCGGGTTCCGCTCGCTCGCCCGACTCCTGCGCCGCCGCGAGGCCTCGGCACCGGGACACCCCTCGCTCAGCGCGCCGGCCTTCGCGCCAGAGCCCCTCGACGCATGACGAGCGCCTGGGATGTGATCCGCACGAAGCGGGCGGTGCGCGAGTTCGCCAGCCGGCCGATCGAGCCCGAGCCGCTCGACCGGATCGTCGCCGCCGGGAGGCGCGCGCACAGCTCGAAGAACCAGCAGCGCTGGGGGTTCGTCGTCGTCGAGGACCGCGACCGGCTGGCCGAGCTCGCAACGCTCGGCCCGTACGCGGGCCATGTTGCGGGGGCCGCCGCGGCGATCGCGCTCGTGACCCCCGACCCGCGCGGCCCGGGCCAGCCCCTCTCCGTGATATGGGACCTCGGCGGTGCCGCGGCCCAGATGATGATCGTCGCGTGGGAGCTCGGGATCGGCTCCTGCCCGGCGACCGTCTACGAGCCCGACCGCGCCCGGGAGCTCCTGGGCTTTCCCGACGGCATGCGCTGCGAGTACATCCTCTCGTTCGGGTACCCCGCCGACCCGGCGGTGCTCACGGCGCCTCCACGCGCGGGTGGCCGACGTCCCCAGGACGACGTCCTGCACCGTGAGCGCTGGCGCAGCTGACGCACGTCGTCCACGTCGAGAAGCGGGCTAGCTCGTGCCGCCTCCTGCCCAGTCCAGGTCGTCGGCCTCGACGTCGAGCGTGTCCAGGACGCTGTCGATGCCCCCGCTGAGTCGCTCCGGCGCGGGCGCCCCCTCGGTGATGTACGACTCGATGGCGGCGCGGAGCCCCACGTCGCGGACCGCCTGTTCGGACAGCAGCCACTTGTGCTCCAGCACGTCGCAGTACGTCTGCACGAGGTCCCGATCCGGGCCCACGAGGCCGCCGATCTGCGCGAGCGTCGGCCGGTAGACCTCGCGGAGCCATCGTTCGGCCGCATCCTCGGGCGAGACCGGGCGGCGCTCGTAGAACTCGAGCCACGCGGTGTATTCCGCGAGGTCGTTAAGCAGGATCCGCGCCTGCCCCTCCAGGGTCCGCAGCTTCGTCCGTCGCTCGAGCTCGTTCGCGTGATAGCGACGTGTCGTCACCGCGGTGCGCAGGCGAACCGACCCGGCCGGGCCGATCGGGTCCACCTCGAGGTCGACCGAGAAGCCCAGGTCGTTCAGCCGCCGGAGCCGCGCCCGGATCGCCTGGCGATCGCCGGGGATGAGCTCGGGCTGGGCGTACAGCTCGCCCCAAACGGCCTCGTAGCGCGCGCGGACCGACTCGGCGGAGGCGATGGCGGCGTCGATGTCCTCGTCGCGGCCCTGGTACGCCGCGAGGTCGGCGAGGCCGAAGGCGACGTTCTCGACCAGGATGTCGAGGTCGAAGCCACGCTGGCCGTCGGACAGCGACGGATGCACCTCGGACGTCTCGGCGTCCACGAGGTACGCCTGGAGACGGTCGCCGTCACGCCGGAACAGGGTATTGGCCAGCGAGCAGTCGCCCCAGTAGACGCCGCCGCGATGGAGGTCGACGAGGAGCAGCGCCATCGCGTCGAGCAGCCGGTCCCGGTACGCCGAGGAAACCTGCCGGAAGCGCATCAGCAGGCGGCGATACTGCATCGAGTGGCGGAGATACTCGGTGACGAGGATCGCGTCGCCGCGCTCCGGCCGGGCCGCGAGGCCGAGAGCGCGCACGGCTGGCAGGCCAGCCTCCTCGAGATGGCGCAGGACCGCGAACTCGGTCTCGGCCACCTCCTCGGGCAGCTCCTTGAGCGCATACACGATGCCCCGCGCGACGAGGAACCGGACGAGGTGGCGCGACGGCCCGACCGGCAGCTCGCGGAAGGCGTGGCCTGTCTCCTCCCACTCGCGGAGCGGCAGCTCCCAGGGGAGGTCGAGGAGGGCGGCGATCTCGTCCCGGAGGCGCAGCCGGGGGAACGTCATCGCCGCACCCGGCGGGCGTCAGGCCCGCTTGCGCAGGTAGGTCGTGACGCCTGCGTCGTAGCCGACGGACTCGAACAGGTGACGGGCGTCCGGGCGGTGATGGCCCGCCGTGACCTCCAGGAACGCCGCTCCCTCCAGGTGCCCCACGCGCTCGACCTCGGACAGCAGCGCCTTGGCGATCCCTCGCTCGCGTGCCCCGGGATCGACGACGAGGGTGAGGATCCGGATGAACCGATCCTCGGTCTCGAAACGGGGCACCAGCGCGAACGCGACGAACCCCAGGACCTCCCCTGCCTGCTCGGCGACGAGGACCCTCGACTCTCCACGATCGAACCGCTCGACCCGCGCGGCAAGATCGCTTGGTCCCGACGGATACCCCTCGTCCGTGAGCAGCGCGGCGAGCCGCTCCGCGTCGTCCTGGGCCGCGGGCCGGATGGTGAGCTCGCCGACGTCGTTCATGGCCCGATGGTACCCGCGCCCGCACGCCCAGAACGCCGTGGGCCGGGCGCATCGACGATGACGAGGTGCGGGCCTGATATGGGCCCGTCAGCGACGATGACGGACGAGCCGAGCGGGCCGAGCCGGCGCGGGCCGACGCGCACGCCGCGGGTCCTCGCGGCGCGGAGCCACGGTCCGAGCCCGGCGGCGGGCCGGAGGTACAACGCGGTGGGCCCTTCCGCGTCCCGCGCGAGGGACGCCGAGACGCGACCCTCGGTCGAGGGCTCGAGCAGCACGACGGCGTCGCCGGGGAGCCCACCCGCGGCGAACACCCGGGCGTACGCGCCGAGCAGGGGGTCGGTGCCGTCGGATCGCTCCGGCCGATCACCGAGCCACATCCCCAGCTCCTCGGCGGCTCGATCGAGCTCGACGGTCGCCCAGCCGAGCCCGACCAGCCGCATCGACCGCGCCTCCGACTCGTGCGTCCCGTCGTTCGACGCGTCGGCGTCCTCGGGCGCGGGCTCGCCACCGGTGACGGGCTCGAGGACGAGCCGCCCGCCCGGCCGTGGGTGGTCGGCCGGCGACTCGCGCATCCACGGACGCAGCTCCAGCCACGCCGCGCCGAGATCGACCGTCCAGGCGTCCGGGACCAGGCCGCCCCCAGGCCGGGCGACAACCCCCAGCCGCTCTGCCAGCCCCGGCGCGAACGCCGCGGGATCGGGAACCTGCCACGTCAGCCGCGCCCAGCGCATCATTCGAGCAGCAGGTCCGGCGAGACGCCCAGCGACGCGAACCCGAGGTCGGCGTAGACGCGGAGTGCCGGCTCGTTCTCCGTCCACACCCCGAGGTACGCGAGGCGCGAGGACTGCGCGGCTGCGGCGACCGCCGTGCGGGTCGTGAGGCGCGCGAGGCCCCGGCCGCGGTACGCCTCGCGCGTCCCGATCGACGACAGGTAGGTGAAGCCGTCGAAGGTGGTCGCCTTGGCGACCGCCGCGGGCTCGCCGTCGACCCGGGCGAGCACGAGCAGGACGCGATCGTCGTCGAGCGTCAGGCGGAGGTCCGCGGCGAGCTCCGCGGCGCGGCCGGGCGGCGCACCGAACGACTCCGCGAGCACGACCCCCACGTCGGCGAGATCGTCGCTGCCGGCGTCACGTGCCGAGTGGATCGTCCTGACCGTCACGCCGTGCTCGCTCGCGGCCGGCCGCGCGATCGCCACGGCGGCGCCCGGATCGGAGAGGACCATCACGTGGCCCGCGCCAGCGTCACGGAAACCGGCAGCCCGGAGCCGGTCCGCGAGGTCGGGCGGCGCGGAGTGCAGCGGCGACGGCCAGATGTGCGGCACGCGGCCGAGGACGCCGAACAGGGCGAGTCCCTCCGCCAGCCGGGCATCGAATGCCGCCCGACCGCCGGGCCAGCGCACGCTCGCCATCCGGTTCCAGAACGGATCCGGATCGCGAGGGTCGTACAGCACGTATGCGTCGCCCAGGTCGCGCATCTCGCGGCTCGGGATCGCGTGCGCCTGGGTCTCGTGACGCTCGAGCGCGCGCATCGTGGCGTCGTCGAGCGTCGTGTACCGCGTCACGGACGAACTCTAGACCGGGCCGTCCGGACGGCCCGTCAGACGAGACCGCTCAGCGACGGGCGACGATGGCGGTCGCACCGGACGGCAGGTCGATGAGCTGCGGGGTCGGGATCCCGGCCGTCTCGAACCACGCGAGCGCCTCATTCCGTGACACCAGCCGCGTCCCCTGCACGAGCTCGTCCAGCTGCACGCCGGCGATCAGCTCCCCGTGCCGGCTCCGCAGCTCCTCCGGGTCGGACGGCATGTACCAGTCGAGCGTCACCAGCCACCCCTCGTCGCGCACGGCCGACCAGGCCGATCGCAGCGCGGCGGGCGGATCGCCGAGCTGGTGGAGCGCGTACTGGAAGTAGGCGAGGTCGAACTCGCCCGTGTGGCCGACGCTCGACACGTCCCCCTGCTCGATCGTGATCCGGTCGGTCAGCACGGCTGCGGCGACGTTTGCCCGCGCCCGCGCGACGGAGTCCGGCTCGAACTCGACCCCGACCAGGCGCGTGCCCGCGAACCGGCGCGCCATCGCGATGAGCCACCGGCCGCCGCCGCAGTGGACGTCGAGGATGCGGGCGCCCGGCTGGAGGTGGACCACGAGCTGCGGGAGGGTCGCGAGGAGCTCCTGGAAGAACACGGCGATGTCCTGGACGGTCAGCCGCTCGATCGCGGCCCGGTAGCGGTCCGGCCGGGACGGGACGGGCGTGCCGGTCCGGAACAGGTCGGGCAGCTGCCCGAAGTCGAGGCTCCCAGTCGCGGCGTGGAGGAACTGCCCCCCGAGATACTCCGACCGGTCCGCGTCCAGGAGCACGACCGCGACGTCCTCCGCGATCGAGACACGGCCGGCGTCGTTCCGCACGAGGTCGTGCGCGTCGGCACCCCACGCCCAGTCGCGGACGAGCCGCGGCTGCGTTCCGGTGCGGGTCGCGAGCTCGTCGGTCGTCAGCCCGCCGGCCCCGGCGTCGCGCAGCCGCTGGAACAGCCCCAGCTCGAGCCCGACGTAGGCGTACCACGTGCGGTAGAACCCACCGAGACTGGACACGAGGTCATCGAATCGGTCGTCCACGCGCATCGCCGCGGATTGTGCCATGGGGAAACGGCCGGATCGATCGCGGCCGACGAGCCCGTCGCGCTGCGGTGCGGGGGCGTAGCATCCGGCCACGACCCGTGCCCGGCACCCGCCCGCCACCGGGTCGGCGCCCGGGATCGCAATCGATGCAACGGGATGACGCGCGCGCGGGTTTCAATGGGTGATGGACGACACCGAGCTGACCGAACGCCTCGCGCGAGACCTTGACGGCACGTTCGAGTCGCTCGTCCAGGCGCACGTGAACCGCTGCTACGCGATCGCGCTGCGCATCCTCGGCGACCCGCATGACGCTGAGGAGATCGCGCAGGATGCGCTCGTCCGCGCCTACGGTGCCCTCGGCGGATACGAGCCGCAGCGGATCCGTGAGCTGCGGCTCCGGGCGTGGCTGGCGACGATCGTCGTCAACCTGTGCCGGAACCGTGTCCGCCGCCGCCCGCTCCCGACGACACCGCTCGGCCCCCTCGTCGAGGCCGGCCGCGAGCCGGCCGCGAGCGACGCAACCGATCCGAGCCACGCCGCCGCCGCCACGGCCGACCGCGAGCACCTCGCGGCGCTGCTGGCCGCGCTTCCCGAGCGGTACCGAATCCCCGTCGTGCTGCGCCACGTCGACGACCTGTCCTACGCGGAGCTCGCCGAGGTCCTCGGGCGCCCCGAGGGCACCGTCAAGGCCCAGGTCTCGCGCGGGCTCGCGATGCTGCGCGCCGCCATCCCCGCGAACGAGCTCGAGGAGCTGACCGCATGAGCACGATGCCGACCCCCCGCCTCAACCTGACCGACGATGCGCCCGGCGGCCTCCGGGACCTCCTCTTCGAGTCCGCGCCGGTCCACGTCCCCGAGCATGTCCTAATCGAGACCGGCCTCGCCGACCGCATGGCCCCGATCGACTCACCGCTCGGCACCCTGTGGGTCGCGTGGAACGGCCGCGGCGTGTCCGAGGTCGAGCAGGCCGACGACGGCAACGACGCCGCGGCCCGGCACGAGGCACGGACGGGCCGCCGGACGACGCTCGCCGACGCGCCGCCCGAGCCCCTTGCGGCCGCGATCCGGCGGCGGCTGGCCGGTGAGACCCGCGTCCGGATCCCGCTCGACCTGCGCGGCCGGAGCGAGTTCGAGGTCGCGGTCTGGACGAAGGCGCTGGAGATCCCGCGGGGCGAGGTCCGGCCGTACGGCTGGATCGCGGCGGAGATCGGCCGGCCGAAGGCGGTCCGGGCCGTCGGGACGGCGCTCGGTCACAACCCGGTGCCCGTCATCGTCCCCTGCCACCGCGTCGTGCGGACGGACGGGACCATCGGCCAGTACAGCCTCGGTGGGCCCGGGAACAAGCGGACGATCCTCGCGGCGGAGGGGCTTGACCCCGCCGCGCTCGAGGACGCGGCGCGGCGCGGCGAGCGGCTGTCGGGCTCGACGACGACGAACATCGTGTGCTGGCCGACGTGCCGCCACGCACGTCGGACGCAGGACCGCTACCGCGTCTCGTTCCGCTCGCTCCGGGAAGCGGCGGCGCGTGGGTACCGCCCGTGCAAGGTGTGCCGCCCGACCGCGGTCGAGGCAGCGGCCTGATGCGCCGCAACCGTTCCGCAACTTGGCCTAATCGACTAGCACAAGCGCTCGTTCGCGGGCTACACTCCGCCGACGTCCCCCGCCCCTGGAGCCACCGATGCCGCGCCCGCCCGTGAACCCGATCGCCGTCTGGATCGGCATCCTCGTGCTCTACGTCGTGTGGGGCTCGACGTACCTCGGCATGAAGGTGGCGATGGACACGCTCCCCGTGTTCGTGATGGGCGTCTTCCGGTTCGTGCCGGCGGGGATCATCCTGACGCTCGCGGTGATCGCGTGGAACCGGGGGCGGATCGCCCGACCCACGGTGGCGCAGGCACGGGATGCCTCGATCGTCGGGATCATGCTGCTGCTGGGCGGGACCGGCCTCGTCGCATGGGGGGAGCAGACGATCCCGACGGGGATCGCCGCCCTGCTCATCGCGCTCGTGCCGATGTGGCTCGCGATCTTCGGCTTCGCGCTGTTCCGGGAGTCGGTCCCCCCGCTCGTCGCGGCCGGGATCGTCGTCGGGCTGGTGGGCGTGGCGATCCTCGCCTGGCCCGCGGGCGACGTCGGCTCGCTGGACCCCGCGGGACTGCTTGCCCTGATGGTCTCGCCGATCTTCTGGACGCTCGGGACGCTGTATGCGACCAAGCGTGCGGTGCAGCCGGCACCGGCCCTGCTCGCGAGCGGGATCCACATGCTGGCGGCCGGCCTCGCGTTCGTCGTCGTGGCGGCCGTGACCGGTGAGTGGGCGGCGTTCGACATCGCGGCGGTCTCCCCCACCAGCTGGGCGAGCATCGCCTACCTGATCGTCGCCGGCAGCCTCATCGGATACACGACGTACGCGTGGCTCATCGGGGTTGCCCCGATCCAGCGCGTCGCGACGTACGCGTACGTGAACCCCGTGGTCGCGGTCATCCTCGGCTGGCTCGTGCTGTCCGAGCCGCTCACGCCCCGGACGATCCTCGCCGGAGTGGTCATCGTCGCCGCCGTCGCGCTCATCGTGACCGGGCGAGGCCGCGTTCGGACCCCCGCCGCCGCCGAGCCGGCAGTATCGCCG
>DATFQL010000003.1:0-6497 GCA_035264305.1 Candidatus Limnocylindrales bacterium
GCGCGCCGCGCGAGCGGGTTCGGCATGCGCGTGCACTACCACGACGTGGAGCGGCTCCCCGAGGCCGTCGAGGCGGCGACCGGCGCCACCTACCTCGCGCTCGAGGAACTGCTCGCGACATCGGACTTCGTGTCGCTCCACGTCAACCTCACCGATGACACGCGGCATCTGATCGACGCCCGCGCGCTCGCGTCGATGCGCCCGACGGCCGTGCTGGTGAATACCTCGCGCGGGCCGGTTGTCGACACCGACGCGCTCACGGACGCCTTGCGCGAGGGGACGATCTGGGCCGCGGCGCTCGATGTCACCGACCCCGAGCCGCTACCCGCGGATCACCCGCTCGTCGGCATGGACAACTGCCTCGTGGTGCCCCATATCGCGTCCGCTTCGCCCGGGACGCGTGGCAAGATGGCGTCGATGGCGGCGGCCAACCTGCTGGCCGGGCTGCGCGGCGAGCGCCTCCCGACCCCCGTCAACCCAGAGGTGTACGCGGCGCCCGGATGACCCGTCACGCGATGGGGCACAACCGCACCTAGCCCCATCGGACCGGTACGTACTGGCCCCATGGGGCCATAGATCATCCGACCCGGGACCGCGACATTTGCCGCCTCATCCGAGGAGGATCCGTGTCCGCGTTCGTTCCGCGCTTCGCTCTCGCCGCCACCCCCGTGCCCTCGCGCCACCGCCGCGCGGTGCCGCTCGTGCTGCTCATGATCGCGCTCGCGCTTGCGCTGACCGCGGTCGAGGCGGCCAAACCGGCGCCCGCGCTCGCGCTGAGCACCTTTGCGACGAAGTGCGACGGCGTCGCGCTGCGGTCCCGGCCGTCGACGGCCTCGACCAAGCTGGCAACCCTCTCGAAGGGGATCCAGGTCGTTGCCGTTGACAGGGTCTCGGGCGGCAGCTGGCGGACCGTCTGCGCGGGCACGACCGCGACCGGCAGCGGCTGGTACAAGGTCACGGTCGTGAACGGCAGGGATGTCCGCAGCCGGTTCGGCGTGAGTGCCGTGTACGTCGCGTCGAGCCTGCTCAAGAAGCTGTACTCGATGTCCTACAAGAAGGCTGCGTGCGACGGGGTGAACCTGCGCTCCACGGCGTCGACCAGTGGGACGAAGAAGGCGAGCATCTCGGCCGGCACGAAGGTGACGGTCATCGGAACCGTCAGCGGAGGGAGCTGGAGCACCACGTGCGCCGGCAACGCGGTTTCCGGCACCTCCTGGTACAAGATCAACCAGGTCAACGGCAAGAGCGTGTCCTCGCTGTATGGCGTGTCCGCCGTCTACGGTGCGAAGGGCCTGTTCACGAGCCTGAGCTCGGAGCTGCCCGCGTCGAATCCGAGCCCCACGCCGCCCCCGCCGACCGCCAGTCCGTCCCCGACGCCCCCGCCGACGAGCGGCTACATCGAGGGCATCGACGTCAGCCACTGGCAGGAGACCATCGACTGGGCGAAGGTTGCCGGCGCCGGCAAGAAGTTCGCGTTCATCAAGGCAACCGAGTCGACCGACTTCGTCGACAACATGTACGCCACCAACCGGGCCAAGGCCAAGGCGAACGGCATCAAGGTCGGCGCCTACCACTTCGCGCGACCCGGCACGAACAGCAACGACGCCGTGAACGAGGCCAGCTGGTTCATCAGGAACGCGGGCCCCGTCCCCGGCGAGCTGCTGCCGGTCCTCGATCTGGAGGTCACCGGCGGGCTCACGGATGCGCAGCTCGAGGCATGGACGCAGGCGTTCATGGACCGGGTGTACGCGCTGACCGGCGTCCGCGGCGCGATCTACGTGTCGCCGAGCTTCTGGTCCGGCAACGTCGGCAACTCGACGAAGATCGCGGCCGCGGGCTACAAGGTCCTGTGGATCGCGCACTGGACGACGGGCTCTGCGCCGACGGTCCCGGGGAGCAACTGGAACGGCAACGGCTGGACGTTCTGGCAGTACACCTCGAGCGGCACCGTGAACGGCATCAGCGGTCGGGTCGACCTCAACCGCTACCGGTTCGCCGACCTGGGCAAGGTGCTCGTCCCGTAGTCGCAGGCTGACGGGGCGGGCCTCACCGGCCCATCCCCTATGCTGCTCGGCACATGGAGACCGGCGGCACCACCGCGACGCGCGACCGGCCCGGAGAGGACGGTCCCGGTCCGGACGCTCTCGTCGACCTGATCCGGGCGTCGGTGATCGGCGACGACGAGGCGGTCGCCGGGCCGTTCGGCGTGCGACGCGTCACCTACGCCGACTACACGGCATCGGGACGCAGCCTGTCGTTCCTGGAGGACTACATCCGGGACGCGGTCCTGCCCCTGTATGCCAACACGCACACGGAGTCGTCGGGGACTGGCCTCCAGACGACTCGCTTCCGGGAGGAGGCGCGCCGGCTCGTGCTCGAGGGCTGCGGCGGCACGCCCGACCGGCACGCCGTCGTGTTCTGCGGATCCGGGTCGACGGCGGCAATCAACCGGCTCGTCGACGTGCTGAACATCCGGATCCCTGCCGATCTGGACGAGGAATGGGGGCTGCGGGCGCGGATCCCGCCCAGCGAGCGCCCTGTCGTGTTCATCGGCCCGTACGAGCACCACAGCAACGAGCTCCCGTGGCGCGAGAGCATCGCCGACGTCATCACGATCCACGAGGACCGGGACGGCTACATCGACCTCGCCCAGCTCGAGTACGAGCTTGCGGTGTACGCGGACCGGCCGCTCAAGATCGGCTCCTTCTCGGCGGCCTCGAACGTCACCGGCATCGTGTCCAACACGTACGCGATCTCACGCCTCCTCCACGAGCACGGCGCCCTCTCGTTCTTCGACTTCGCGGCGGCCGCGCCGTACGTGTCGATCGAGATGGATCCCCCGGGCGACCCGGTCGGGTACAAGGACGCCGTGTTCATCAGCCCGCACAAGTTCATCGGCGGGCCCGGAACGCCCGGCGTCCTCGTCGCACGCCGTGAGCTGTTCACCAACCGGGTGCCGGGGATGCCGGGTGGGGGCACGGTCCAGTACGTGAATCCGGTCGAGCACGTGTACGTGTCCGAGATCGAGCATCGCGAGGAGGGCGGCACCCCGGCCATCGTCGAGTCGATCCGCGCGGGCCTCGTGTTCCAGCTCAAGGCGACGGTCGGGACGGCGACGATCCGGGAGCGCGAGACGGCGTTCATCCAGCGGGCGCTCGCCAGCTGGGAGTCGAACCCGTCGATCGAGATCCTCGGCTCGCACGAGGCCGAGCGGCTGTCGATCGTGTCGTTCGTGGTCCGGCATGGCGGCCGGTATCTCCACCACAATTTCGTCGTCGCGGTGCTCAACGACCTGTTCGGGATCCAGTCGCGTGGCGGCTGCTCGTGCGCCGGTCCGTACGGCCACAGGCTCCTGGGGATCGACCTCGAGACGAGCCACGAGTTCGAGCGCGAGATCGCGCGCGGCTGCGAGGGGATCAAGCCCGGCTGGGTCCGGGTGAACTTCAACTACTTCATCAGCGAGACGGTGTTCTCGTTCATCCTCGACGCCGTCGACCTGGTCGCCCGGGAAGGGTGGCGCCTCCTGCCGGCGTACGCGTTCGACCCCGCGACCGGCCTGTGGCGGCACCGCGCCGGCCACCCCGAGCCGCCCCTGACGCTGCGCGACATCTCGTACGCGGACGGCCGGATGGCCTACCCGGCGCACCGGCATCGCGAGCCCGAGTCACGCCTTGGCGACTACCTCGCCGAGGCTCGCGATCTCCTCGCGCGGCCACCGGGTCCGCTTGCCGGCCCGACGTTCGACCCCGCCGCGGTCGGTGGCGACTTCGAGGACCTGCGCTGGTTCCTGCTCCCCGAAGACGTGGCGGCCGCCGGGTGAGCGAGGTCGGGGCGGCGCGCCACGGCGCTGTCCTCGGCCTCGACCTCGGGACCAGCGAGGCGAAGGCGGTTCTCGTCGGGCTCGACGGATCGCTCATGGGGCTCGGCCGCTCGCCGATCAGGACGGAGGTCGGGGCCGACGGGCGGGCCGAGCAGGATCCCCGGGACTGGTGGCGCGCGTGCGCCGCGGCGGTCCGCGCAATCCCGGGGGTCGCGGTCGCGCCGCCGGGCAGCTCCTCAGGCGGCTCGTGGCGTGATCACGGCCGGCCGGAGGTGCTCGCGATCGGGATCGTGGGCCAGGGACCGACGCTCGCCATCGTCGACGAGGACGCGCGGCCGCTCCGGGCGGCGATCACGTGGCAGGACCGGCGCATCGCGGAGGGCGGGTTCAGCCTGTTGCCGAAGATCGGCTGGCTCGCGCGAGAGGACGCGGACGCTGCCGCGGCGGCACGGTGGCTGCTCACGAGCTGGGACGCGCTCGGCCTGTGGCTGACCGGCGAAGCCGCGCAGACGCTGCAGGCGCATGAGACGGCGCTCTTGGTCGACGAGCTCGAAGCGGCCGGCGTGCGACCCTCGCAGGTGCCGGACCCGCTGCCGTTCGGGCAGCCGCTCGGCTGGCTGCGATCCGAGGCGGCCGCCGCGCTCGGCGTGTCCGCCGGGATCCCGGTCGTGGCGGGAGTGAACGACGGAACCGGCTCGATGCTGGGCGCAGGGCTCCGAGAGCCCGGCGATGGGGTGGACACGGGTGGGACGTCTGGCGGGATCGGGATCTACGTCGATCACCCCGTCGAGGTCCCTGGCCTGTTCGTGGCGCCCGCGCCGCTGCCCGGTCGGTGGGTCGTGGGGGGCGCGATGGCCGCGACCGGTGCCGCCGTGGACTGGTTCCGCACGGCGCTCGCGGCCGGCTCGAGCCCCGAGGCGCTGTTCGCGGCGGCCGGCTCCGCGCCCGCGGGCGCCAGCGGCATCGTGTTCCTGCCCTATCTCGCGGGCGAGCGCGCGCCCGTGTTCGACGAGCGCGCCCGCGGCGCGTTCGTCGGGCTGACGCTCGCCCACGACCGGTCGCACCTCGCGCGCGCGGTCCTCGAAGCAGCCGCGTACGCGCTTCGGCATGTCGCGGAGCCGCTCGTGGCGGCCGGCGCCCCGCTCCGCGAGCTCCGGCTCGCCGGGAGGCCGACGCACGGAGACACCTGGGCGCGGATCAAGGCCGACGTCCTCGGTGTCCCCGTCGCGATCCCGGTCATCGAGAGCACCGCCGTGCTCGGGGCGGCGATCCTCGCCGCCGCGGGCGCCGGGCTGCACCCGGACCTCGAGACGGCCGTTGCGGCGATGACGGCCGTCGACCGGCGGATCGAGCCGGATCGTTCGGTGCGCGACGTGTACGACGCCCGGTTCGCGGTGTACCGGTCGCTCTACCCGGCACTCGCCCCGGCGATGCACGCACTGGGGGAGTAGGCGACGGTCGGCATCGCCGAACATCGGCGCGGCGGTGGTACATTCGCCGGCAGAGCCTTCGGGGCAGGGTGCGATTCCCGACCGGTGGTAGGGTCCCCGACGCGGGACGAGCCCACGAGCGGTGGCATGGACGACGTCCACGGCGCCGCAGATCCGAGGGCGAGGCGCGAGCCTCGCTTGCCGGAGCCGACGGTACAGTCCGGATGGAAGAAGGCATCGGCGACGGCCTGTCCGCACCCCGGACACGGCGCGGTCCGTCGTTCTGCCCCGTTGTGCGTGACGTACGACGGAGGTGCCATGACCGCAGTGCCCGGACCCGATCCCCGGGTCGACGCACGCATGGCCGTCTCGCCCGACGCCTCGACCCTGCTGACATCGGGCGCCGGCATCCGGGTCGAGGATGTCTCGCTCACGTTCCGCGGCGCCCGGACCACGACCGCGCTCGAGCACCTCACGCTCGACGTCGCGCCGCGCGAGGTCGTCGCGCTCATCGGCCCCAACGGCTGTGGCAAGAGCACGCTCCTGCGGGTCATCTCGGGGCTCATCGTGCCGGACACCGGGTCGGTCGAGGTCGACGGCCGGCCGGTCACCGGCCCCGATCCCACGATCGGCCTCGTCTTCCAGGAGCCGAGGCTCCTCCCGTGGCGTACCGTCGACGACAACGTGCGCTTCCCGCTGGAGCTCGCCGGCTGGCCACGGCAACGCCAGGCCTCCCGCGCCGCGGAGCTGCTGCGGCTCGTCGGCCTCGGTGACTTCGCCCGGGCCAAGCCCTCCACGCTCAGCGGCGGCACGCGCCAACGCGTCGCGATCGCCCGGGCGCTTGCCCTCGAACCCGCAGCGCTCCTCCTCGACGAGCCGTTCAGCGCCCTCGACGCGCTCACCCGCGAGCGGTTCAACGCCGAGCTGCTCACCCTGTGGCAGCGAACCGGCACGACGATCGTGCTCGTGACCCACTCGATCCCCGAGGCCGTGTTCCTCGCGGACCGGGTCGTCGTCCTGAGCCCGCGGCCGGGCAGGGTCGTGGCGGATATCCCGGTCGACCTTCCCCGGCCCCGGCGCGTCGCCGACATGGACGCGGCGGCCGTGGGGCGGATCGCGGCAGCGATCCGGGCGCACCTCGTCGACATGACCGACGACACGATCGCGCTCGCCGACGCCCGCGCGGCCCTGGCGGGCTCGGTGGCCGAGTGATGGCGGACCACCGTTCCTCCACGGCGGCGCCCGGG
>DATFQL010000004.1:0-18574 GCA_035264305.1 Candidatus Limnocylindrales bacterium
CGATGTCGTCGACCGCAGTGTCCCGGTACCCGCGCGTCGCGAAGGCGTGGAACGCCGCATCGAGGATCCGCTCGCGGCGGCTCCGGCTCTGGTCAGAGGGATGGGGTTTCGGCATCGGCGACGTCCTGGAAGGGCCGAGACAACGGGCTGTGAGGCGACCGACCGACTGGTCGGTCGGTGCAGACCGATCCTACTCCCTGTTCGCCTAAACGTGCAACCCGGATGTATCGAGTTTCGCGCTCTCGTGCCGCAGGCGCGGCTGCGGCCCGGCGGGCTGTCAGCGCCGCGCAAGCGCCTCGGCCCAGCAGTCGGGCGCATCCGTCTGGTCCGTATCGCCACCCTCGTGGCCATGGCCGTCGAGACCCAGCTCGAGTCCCTGCTCCGGATCGTGCTCGCCGGCATCGCTGCCGGCATCCTCGGGCTGGAGCGCGAGACCCAGGACAAGCCGGCCGGCACGCGGACGTTCGCCGTCGTCGCGATGGGCTCCTGCCTGTTCACGCTCGTCGGCGAGCAGGCGTTCGATGGTCACGACGACGCTGTGTCGCGGCTCGTGGCCCAGATCGTGACCGGCATCGGGTTCCTCGGCGCGGGCACGATCATCCAGGTCCAGGATCGGGTCGAAGGGCTGACGACGGCCGCAGGAATCTGGTCGGTTGCCGCGGTCGGGATGGCGTTCGGCTTCGGACTCTACGTGCTGGGCGCGGGCACGACGATCATCCTGCTCATCGCGTTCGCTGTCATCGGGCGCCTGATGCCCGACAAGACTCGGGCCCGGCGCTAGCGGCGACGTTCGGTCTGCAGGCGTTCGAGCACGTCGTCCTTGCCGATCAGGATGACGACGTCGCCGGCCTGCAGGATCTCGTCCCGTGACGGGTTGACCGTCACCGCGTCGCCTCGGCGGAGCGCGACGGGCGTGAGCTCCGCGCCGACCTCGTCGAGCCGGTGGCCGGCCCATCGATCCGGCGGGCGGACCTTGACGATCCCGAACCGCGGCGCGACATCGAGGTAGTCCACGACGTCCGGCAGCGCGAACGAGTGCGCCACCCGCTGCCCCATCTCGCGCTCGGCGAACACGACCCGGTCCGCGCCAACGCGCTCGAGGATCACGCCGTGCAGGTGCGACCCCGCCTTCGCGATGACGTTCGGCACGCCGAGCTGCTTGAGCGCCATCGTGGCGAACACGCTCGCCTCGACACCCGATGAGATTGCGACGATCGCATGCTCGAACTCGCCCGCCCCGATCGCCCGAAGCGCGCCGTCGTCCGTCGCGTCCAGCTGCACGGCGTGGGTCACGTCGCGCGCGATGTCGTTGACGATCGTCTCGCTCCGGTCGACGGCGAGCACCTCGTGGCCCAGGCTCATGAGCTCGCGTGCGGCGGACTCGCCGAACCGCCCCAGGCCGATGACGAGGATGCTTGTCTTCATGCGAGCTCCTTCGTTCGTGACGCGCGACGTCAGCCGATGCGGATCGTCTCGACAGCTGGCCGGGCGCGCACGTGCCTCGCCCGGATCGACAGGGCGAGGACGAGCGTCAGCGGACCGAGCCGGCCGACGAACATGACGACGACAAGGACGAGCAGCGAGGTCTCGGGCAGGGAGGGGGTGACTCCGGTCGAGTCGCCCACGGTCCCGAACGCGGACACCGTCTCGAATGCGATCGGCAGGATGTCGCCTGCCCCCGCCGTCACCTGGACCAGTAGCGTGGCGACGAACACGAGCGCCACGGACAGCAGCGCGACGGACAGCGCCCGATAGACGACGACCTCGGGCACGCGCCGGCCGAACGCCTCCGTGTGGGGACGGCCGACGACGGTCGACACGATGGTCGCGAGCAGGATCGAGAACGTCGTCAGCTTGATGCCACCGCCGGTCGAGCCCGACGCGGCGCCGATGAACATCAGCGCGATCGCGACGAGGAGGCTGGCGCCCGTCAGCCCGCCGATCGAGATGGTGGTCATCCCGGCAGACCGGAACGCGATCGACTCGAACAGGGCGTTGAACGGCCGTTGCGCGGCCGGCAGCGCGCCGAGCGTGCGCGGGTTCGACCACTCGAACACGAGGAGGGCGAGGAGCCCGGCCACGACGAGGATCACGGTCATCGCGACGACGAGCTTCGTCTCGAGCGCGAGGCGGGTCCAGCGACGCTTCGCCACGAGGTCCCCGACGATCGCGACGCCGAGCCCACCGAGCACGATGAGCACGCCGATCGGCACCAGGACGAACGGGTCGGAGGCGAAGTCGCTCAGGCTCCGGAAGTCACCCATGAGGTCGAAGCCCGCGTTGTTGAACGCCGAGATCGCGTGGAACAGCCCATACCACGCGCCCTTCGCGACGTCGCCGAAGCGAAGCGCGAACGCGACCGTGAGCGCAAGCGCTCCGATGGTCTCGGCGACGAGCGTGAACACCGCCACTCGGCGGAGCACGGTTCCGACCGACCCCAGGTCCGGGGCCCCAGCAGATTCCTGCGCCATCAGCCGGTCACTCAACGCGGTCCGCCGGCCGACGACGAGGAGGAGCAGGAGCGTCGACCCCGTCATGAACCCCAGCCCGCCGATCTGCAGCAGCGCGAGGATCGCGACCTGTCCGATGGGGCTCCAGTAGGTCGCTGTGTCCACGACCACGAGCCCGGTGACGCACACGGCGGACGTCGCGGTGAACAGCGCCGTGATCGGGTTCGTCCACGCACCGCTTGCCGACGAGATCGGCAGGAGCAGGACAGTCGTTCCGATGGCGATGAGGACCAGGAACCCGACGGCGAGCACGACGGCGGGTCGACGAGTCGGCCGCCGGGTGGCGCGCCGGACGTCCACGACGAACGAGGTCGGCTCGGCGCGCGGCGCGGCGACGAGCGGGTTTGCATCCGGGCTGGGCTCCACTCGCCCGAGTCTAGCGGCGCTACGAGGCGCCATCTGCGGGGTCGTACGATCGCGCCGTGCGACCGATCACCATGATGAGGATCCGGCGCGCCGTGGGCGGCAGCGTCCTGATCGGCGGCGCGACGTTCGTCGTCGGCCTCCTGGAACAGCTGACCGGCGCGGCGAACGCCTCGGTCGTGTACCTCGCGGCCGTGGTCGTGGCGGGGCTCTACCTCGGCACGGGCTGGGCCATCGCCGCTGCAGTCGCGTCGTTCCTCGCCTACACGTTCTTCTTCACGGAACCGGTCCATACGTTCTCGATCGACGATCCAGAGGTCGTGATCTCGGTCGTCCTGTTCCTGTTCGTCGGCGTGGTCGTGGGCCGGCTCGCCGGCGCGCAGCGAGAGCGGGCGACGGCAGCAGCCGCGCGAGAACGCGAAGCGCGGGCGCTGTTCGGACTGTCGCGCGAGCTCGCGACTCGCGATTCCACGGATGCGGCGTTGGCGCGGATCGCGACGGTGCTGCGGGAGGAGGCCGGGATGCGCCGCGTCTGGATCACGCTCGGTGCGGACGTGCGCGCACCGCGTGTCGCCGCCGACAGCGACCCTGGTGCGCCACCCGTGCCCGCGGCAGCTCGACAGCGCGTCCTGCAGCGAGTGGCCGGTGACGACGTGGCACGCTGGTCGCTGCTGCACCTGCCCGCGACCGGCCGCCGAGCCGCCGTCGAACAGGACCTGTACCGGGTGCGGATGGAGGCGAGCGGCGAGACCCAGGGGCACATCTGGGCCACGCGCGATCGCAGTCTGGGCGAGCCCGACCAGGTCGCCACCCGCCTCCTGAGCGCGGCCGCAGACCAGGTCGGGCAGGCGCTCGCGCATGACCGGGTGCAGGCGGAAACGCGGACCGCCGAGATCGCGCGCCAGAGCGACCGCCTGAAGTCGTCCCTCCTGCAGTCCGTGTCGCACGACTTCCGCACGCCGCTCGCCGTGATCCGGGCGGCCGCTGGAAGCCTCGCCGACGACCATGACCGCAGCGAGGCCGACCGCCGCGCGAACGTCGCGGCGATCGATCGCGAGGTCGAGTACCTCGACCGCCTGGTCGCCAATCTCCTCGATCTGTCCCGCATCGACGCAGGGTCACTCCGCGCGCATACCGACGTCTATGACGTGGATGACCTCGTCGGCCTGTCCCTCGAGCGCCTGCAGGGACGCCTCGACGGGCGAACGCTGGAGACGGCGATCGAGCCGCTGCCGATCAGCGTGGACCCCGTGTTCCTGGGCGCGGCGGTGGCGAACGTCCTGGACAACGCCGTGAAGTACTCCCCGTCCGGCTCACGGATCCGTGTCTCGGCCGCGATCGGCGATGACGACGCCTCCATCGTCCGGCTCACCGTCGAGGACGATGGGCCGGGCGTCCCGCCCGAGGCGCTGCCACGGCTGTTCGGTCGGTTCTACAGGGTCGAGGGTGCGGGGACCGCGCGCGGCGGTCTCGGCATCGGCCTCGCGGTGGCGCGGGGCCTGACCGAGGCGATGGGCGGCCAGGTGGCCGCGCGGCCCAGCCGGCTGGGCGGCCTGGCGATCGACCTCGACCTTCCCGCAGCGCACCCGGGCATCGGGTGATGGCCGGGGGCCCGAGGGGGCGCGCCGCGCCGGGCCGCGACGGCGGCGCCCTCGTGCTGATCGTCGAGGACGACGCCGCGACGCGCCAGGTGCTCGCACGCGAGCTCACCGCGGCCGGCTACCGCGCGGCCGAGGCGCCCGACGGACGCGCTGCGATCGAGCGATTCCGGGCACGGCGGCCGGATCTCGTGCTGCTCGACCTTGGCCTGCCGGATATCGACGGCCTGCAGGTCATCCGCGCCATCCGGCGTGACGCCACGACGCCGATCGTGATCCTGTCAGGTCGGTTCGAGGAACGGGAGAAGGTCGAGGCACTTGACCGAGGCGCCGACGATTACGTGACGAAGCCCTTCGGCGTTGCGGAGCTCCGCGCCCGCATCCGGGTGGCGCTCCGACACGGAGCAGGGCCCGGTGCGGACGCCGAGGGCGTGCTCAGCGTTGGCCCGATCGCGCTCGACGCCGCCCACCATCAGGTCCGCGTGGCGGGGCGCCTGGTCGAGATGAGCCCGCGCGAGTTCGAGATCCTCCGTGTCCTGCTCAGTCACGAGGGCCGCATCGTCACCAAGGGTCGGCTGTTGCGTGCGGTGTGGGGCAACGCGTACCAGGGCGAGGACGATTACGTGTACGTCCACGTCAGCGGCGTGCGCCGAAAGCTGAACGCAGCCGCGCCCTCGCTCGCCGCCGGTGCGGCCATCGTGACCGAGCCGGGGGTCGGCTACCGGGTCGTCCCGCCTGCGAGACGCGAACCTTCAGACATCCTTCAGACGCCGGACCGCCCCTGAGGCGCGGTCCCTCTTGGTCGCCCGCGCGAGGCTGAGGGCATGAGCCAAGGCCCGGCATTCCCGCGCCCCGTCCGCGCGCCGCGACCGTGATCGGCGGCCGGCGGCCGGTCACTGGCCGCAAGCCCGGCGACCGGCGGGTGCGGATCGACCGTCCGCACACTGCCTACTTCCGGTACACCGGGCCGAACCAGCTCGTCGCCAAGCCCGCCGCGTCGGCGCCGCGGAGCAATCTCGGACGCAGCGTTCGGCGGGCCAAGGCCTGGCTGATCGGGCGACCGCTCGCGAACGAGGAGGAGGCCGGCGAGCGGCTGTCCAAGCGCCTCGCCCTCCCGATCTTCAGCTCGGACGCGATCTCGTCCTCGGCGTATGCGACGGAGGAGATCCTGCGTGTCCTTGTCATCGGCGGCGCGGCGGCATTCCTGCTCTCGGTGGAGCTGGCCGTGGCGATCGCCGTGCTGCTCGCCGTCGTCGCGATCTCGTATCGCCAGGTCTGCCGGGCGTTCCCCAACGGGGGTGGGGCCTACGCCGTCGCCCGCCGGGAGCTCACACCGCTCCTCGGGCTCGTCGCGGCCGCCGCCCTCCTCATCGACTACGTGATGACCGTCGCGGTGTCCACGTCGTCCGCCGTGGAGCAGCTGATCTCCGTCGCGCCCGGGATCAACGACTTCCGGGTCGAGGTCGCCATCGTGTCGATCTCGCTGATCACGATCGCCAACCTCCGCGGTCTCCGCGAGTCGGGGAACATCTTCGCCGTCCCGACGTACCTGTTCGTCGGCATGGCGCTCCTGATCATCGGGATCGGGCTCGTCCGCATCGTGACGGGACAGGTCCTCGACTCCCCGCCCCATGCGCAGGCGATGCATCTCGGTACGGAGAGCATCGGCCTGTTCCTCGTCCTGCGCGCGTTCGCGTCGGGATCGGTCGCGCTGACCGGAACGGAGGCGGTCGCCAACGGCGTCCCCGCGTTCAAGCCGCCCGAGGCGCGCAATGCCGCGAACACTCTCGTCGTGATGGCGGTCCTCCTCGCCGTCCTGTTCATCGGGCTGACCGTCGTCGCCGACGCGTACCGGATCGTCCCGTCCGAGGAGGGGTCCGGTGGGCCGACGGTCATCGCGCTCGTCGCGCAGACGGCGTTCGGCGGCGGGAGCCCGCTCTACTACCTGTTCCAGGTATCCACCGCGCTGATCCTGTTCCTCGCCGCGAACACGAGCTACAACGCCTTTCCCCGGCTGGCCGCGCTGCTTGCCGAAGACGGCTACATGCCGCGCCAGCTGTCGTTCCGCGGCGACCGGCTCGCGTTCTCGTGGGGCATCGTGCTCCTGTCGGCGGTCGCGGTCGCCTTGCTGGTCGCATTCGGCGGCGTGACGACGCTCCTCATCCCGCTGTACTCGGTCGGCGTGTTCGTGTGCTTCACGCTGAGCCAGGGCGGCATGGTCCTCCACTGGCTGCGCACGAAGGACGCCGGCTGGCGCCGCCGGATGGCCATCAACTTCGTCGGCATGGTCCTCACCGGGGTGGTGCTGGTCGTCGTCGCGTCGGTGAAGTTCACGTCGGGCGCATGGCTGGTCGTCGTCCTGATCCCGACGCTCGTCGCGACGATGGTGTTCATCCATCGCCAGTACGAGGCGTCCGGGCGACAGCTGGCGATCAAGGAGGATTTCGTGTCGTCCGCTCCGATCCGCGACGAGCGTGCGATTGTTCCCGTGCCGGGGCTGAACCGGGCCGTTGTGCAGGCCGTCAACGTCGCCCGCTCGATCACCGATGACGTCACCGCGGTCTACATCGCCACCGACGACGACGCCGCCCGCGCCATGCGGCGCGACTGGGAACGGCACGTGCCCGGCGTCGCGCTCGTCATCGTCGAGTCGCCATACAGGGCGCTGGCCGGCCCGCTCACCGCGTATCTCGACGTGCTCGACCTCGCGTGGCCGCCCGAGAAGCCCGAGCCGATCACGTTCGTCGTCGTACCGGAGTACGTCGCCCGTCACTGGTGGGAGCGCGTCCTGTACAACCAGGCGGCCCGTCATCTCCGGAGCCGGCTCCTCGGCCGCCCGCACACGGTTGTCGTGAACGTCCCGTACCGGCGGGACGATGTCGTCCACCCCGAGCTCGAGCGGGCGGCCTAGGGCGCCCATGCAGGTCGCGGCCGATGCTGTCGTGTTCCTGACCGGGATGCCGATCGCGGGCGCGCTGATCATCGACGGGCTGAGCGTCCACCGGGTCGCGGAGGTCGCGGCCGGCCTGGTCCTCGCGCTCGTCCTCGGCGTGCCATCGCTCGTGCTCGCCCTGCGGGAGCATCTCCGCCGCGAGGACCAGGCCGGCTGGTAGCGGGTGAACGATCGGCTCCTTCGCACGACGGGCAGCGACAGCCCCGGGTCCTTGGCGGCCGATTGACGGGGACGGGCGGGCGAGCGCCGGGAATCGAAGGGGCCCGCCGGCGGTGCCGGCGGGCCGCGTTGTTCGGGCTGCGGAAGGAGGCTAGACCTCCTTGAACTCGCCTTCGACGGTCTCCTCGCCCTGGGCCTCGCCGGCGGCCTCATCGGGGGTGGTGCCGTCGCCCTCCGGGGACGTCCCGTTCTCCGAGAACCCCTCGGAGGCCGCGGACGCCTGGTAGGCCGCCGTCGACACTCGCGACAGCGTCTCGACGAGCGTCGTCATGCCGGACTGGATCGCCTCGGCGTCGGAGCCCTTCAGTGCGTCGCGCAGCGTCCCGACCTGCGACTCGACCGCGGCGCGATCTTCCGCCGAGACCTTGTCGCCCAGGTCATTGAGCGTCCGCTCGGCCTGGTAGGTCAGCTGCTCGGCCTGGTTGCGGACCTCGACCTCCTCGCGCCGCTTCCTGTCCTCGTCCGCGTGGGACTCGGCGTCGCGGACCATCTTGTCGACGTCGTCCTTGGACAGCATCGACGAGGCCGTGATCCGGACCTGCTGCTCCTTGCCGGTCGCCCGGTCCTTGGCCTTCACGTCGAGGATCCCGTTGGCGTCGATGTCGAACGTGACCTCGACCTGGGGGATGCCGCGAGGTGCCGGCGGGATCCCGTCGAGGATGAACCGGCCCAGCGTCTTGTTGTCGTTCGCGAAGTCGCGCTCGCCCTGCAGGACGTGGATCTCGACCTGGGACTGGTTGTCCGAGGCGGTCGAGAACACCTGCGACTTGGACGTCGGGATCGTCGTGTTCCGGTCGATCAGGCGGGTCATGACGCCGCCCAGCGTCTCGATCCCGAGCGACAGCGGCGTGACGTCGAGGAGGAGGACGTCCTTCACCTCGCCGCCGAGCACGCCGGCCTGGATCGCGGCGCCGATCGCGACGACCTCGTCAGGGTTGACGCCCTTGTGGGGCTCCTTCCCGAACACCGTCTTGACCAGCTCCTGGACCGACGGCATCCGGGTCATGCCGCCGACGAGGATGACCTCGTCGATGTCCGACGGCTTCAGGCCGGCGTCCTTCAGCGCGGCGAGCACCGGTGCCTTCGTCTTGTCGATGAGGTCGCGCACGAGGTCCTCGAGCTTCGCCCGGGACAGGTTCATGACGAGGTGCTTCGGCCCGGACGCGTCCGCGGTGATGTACGGCAGGTTGATCTCGGTCGACGATGTCGACGACAGCTCGATCTTCGCCTTCTCGGCGGCCTCCTTGAGGCGCTGGAGGGCCTGCTGGTCCTTCCCGAGATCGATGCCCTGGTCCTTCTTGAACTCCGCCAGCAGCCAGTCGATGACGCGCTGGTCGAAGTCGTCGCCGCCCAGGTGCGTGTCGCCGTTGGTCGCCTTGACCTCGAACACACCCTCGCCCAGCTCGAGGATCGAGATGTCGAACGTGCCGCCGCCCAGGTCGTAGACGGCGATCTTCTCGTCCGACTTCTTGTCCAGGCCGTAGGCCAGGGCCGACGCGGTCGGCTCGTTGATGATCCGCTTGACGTCGAGCCCCGCGATCCGGCCGGCATCCTTCGTCGCCTGGCGCTGCGTGTCGTCGAAGTAGGCCGGGACCGTGATCACGGCGTCGGTGACCTTCTCGCCGAGGTATGCCTCGGCATCGGCCTTGAGCTTCTGGAGCACCATCGCCGAGATCTCGGGCGGCGTGTAGCTCTTGCCGTCCGCGACGACCTTGATTCCGTCGCTCTTCGCGTCCTTCTCGACCGTGTACGGGACGAAGTCCTTCGAGCGCTGGACCTCCGGGTCGTCCCAGCGGCGGCCCATGAAGCGCTTGATCGAGTAGACGGTGTTGGTCGGGTTGGTCACCGCCTGGCGCTTGGCCAGCTGACCGACGACGCGCTCGCCGGCCTTGCTGAACCCGACGACGGAGGGGACGGTGCGGTTGCCTTCGGAGCTCGGGATGACGGTGGGCTCGCCGCCCTCCATCACGGCGACGACGGAGTTCGTCGTCCCGAGGTCGATTCCGATGATCTTGCCCATGTGCGGGGTCTCTCCTTGGTGATCGTGAGGGTGAGGTTCGATGGAAGCTTCAGTTCAGGGGGCCGGCCGCTGCCCCGGCGTCCTCGGCGGCCGCGACCGCGACGAGCGCGGGGCGGATGACCCGGTCGCGCAGCTTGTAGCCGCGGCGGATCTCGTCGACGATCTCGCCCTCGGCGCGACCGGTGCCGGGCACGCTGACCACGGCCTCGTGCTGGCGGGGATCGAACGGGGTGCCGGGAGCCGCGTCGAGCGCGCGGACGCCCTCGCTCTCGAGGAGCAGGCGGAGCTTGCGGTCGATCGCGGTGATGCCCTCGGCCCACGCGTCGTCGGCCAGGTCGGGCGGCCGGTTCTCGATCGCCCGGTCGAAGTCGTCGGCCAGCTGGAGCACCTTGCGGATGAGGTCCTCACCCGCGAGGCCGAGCTCGCGCTCGCGCTCCTCGGCGGTCCGGCGCTTGAAGTTCGTGAACTCGGCGCGCTCGCGCTGGAGGGCGCCCAGGTACTCGTCCGCCTTGGCGGCGGCCTCGTCGCGGGCGGCCTTCACCTCGTCGAGCTCGGCGATGAGGGCGCTCGGCGAGACGTCGAGCTCCTCGATGCGCTCCTCGGCGCGGGTCTTGCGTGTCATCGTTCTCCGGGGTTGGGGGGTCATGCGTACAGGTGGTCGATCAGCTCGTTCATCAACCCGCTCACGAATCGGACGGTGCCGATCGCCTGCGGGTAGGCCATGCGGGTGGGACCCAGGACGCCGACGACGCCGACGGCCCGTCCGGGCCGTCCGTACGGGGCGAGCACGAGCGAGACGTCCGCCATCTCCTCGGCCGGGTTCTCCGAGCCGATGAACACGCGGACGGTGTCCGAGCCGGCGACGCCGTCGATGAGCTGGGCGAGGTACACGCGGTTCTCGAGCGCCGCGAAGACGCGTCGGAGCTTCTCGCTCTGGGCGAACTCCGGCGCCGCCATCACGTTGAGCAGGCCGTCGCTGAACAGCTCCTCGATCGCGTCGCCGTCGAACTCGTGCAGGCTCCTGACGATCCGCTCGCCGACCCGTCGGTGGAGGGCAACAGTCCGGTCACTCGTGTCGAGGCGGGCGAGCACCCGCTCGGCATCGTCCGCGGTAAGGCCCGCGAGCAGGTCGTTGAGAAACGCCGCGACGGCGCTCAGCTCGGCCTGGTCCGTCGGCTCGTCGAGCGTGACCAGCACCTGCTTCAGGCTGCCCTCGCGCAGGACGAGGATGAGGCTCGCGAGCCGGTCGCTGATCGACACGAGGTCGAGGTGCCGGAGGTGGGCCGTGCTCGGCTTTGCAGGGGTCGCCAGGCCGGCGGCACGAGTCAGGCTCGCGAGCGTCGTGGCCGCGAGGCGGAACCAGTGTTCGCTCGCGTACTCGACCTGGCCGAACTGGTGGCGGATCATCAGCTGCTCCACCGGCGGGAGCGGGGCGCTCTCGATGATGGACTCGACGTAGTAGCGGTAGCCGTGCTCCGTCGGGACGCGGCCTGCGCTCGTGTGCGGGTGGGTCAGGAGGCCCGCGGCTTCGAGCTCGCTCAGCACGGCGCGCACGGTGGCGCTGGACACGCCGAGGCGATAGCGCTCGACGAGTGCCTGGCTGCCCACCGGCTGCGCGGTGGTCACATATTCCTCGATGACGGCCCGGAGGATCGCCTGGGAGCGAAGGTCAAGGGGGCCGCTGGAGCGACGCACGCGACGCGCCATGGAGCCTCTCCTGTTGTGGTTAGCACTCAGCAGGTGAGAGTGCTAACTGCGGTGGGATGAGTCTAGCAATCGGTGATCGCGAGTGTCAACGACGACGAGTGCCGCCGCGTCCGGAGTGTCAGGTCGCGGGAAGCAGGGGCGTGAAGCGGGCCCGGGCATCGGCTGCCGAGCGGTCATGCAGCGCGAGCGCGGCGGTCTCGCGAAGCGTCTGGTGGTCCACGGCGCGGATGGCACGGCGGACGGCGGGAATGGACGGCGCGCCCATCGACAGCTGCCGCAGGCCGAGCCCGACGAGCGCAAGTGCGGCCGAGGGGTCGCCGGCCATCTCACCGCACACGGAGAGCGCGATGCCGGCCCGGGCGGCACTGTCCGCGGCCATGGCGATCAGGCGCAGGACTGCGGGATGCGTGGGGTCCCGATAGCCCTCCAGCGCCGGGTTGCCACGGTCCGCGGCCAGCGCGTACTGGGCGAGGTCGTTCGTCCCGAGGCTCGCGAAGGACACGTCGCCGAGCCATGCGTCCGCGGTGAGCACGGCCGACGGGATCTCCAGCATCACACCGAGGTCCACGTCGCCGGCGGGAACCCCGTTCGCGGCGAGCTCGGCGCGCGCCCGCGCGGCCAGGGACAGGAGGAGTACAACGTCGCCGGCGTCGGCGATCATCGGCGCCATCACCTTCACCGGTCCCGCGACCGCTGCCCGGTAGCACGCGCGGAGCTGGGTCAGGAACAGCTCCGGCCGCTCGTGCGCGAGGCGCAGTGCACGGACGCCGAGGAAGGGGTTCTCCTCGGGCGGCACGGCGAGGTACGGGATCGGCTTGTCACCGCCGACATCGAGCAGCCGGATCGTCACGGGATCGCCGCCGAAGGCCCGGACCGCCTCCCGGTACGCGGCGGCCTGCTCGTCCTCGGTCGGCGGCGTGGCCCGCTCGAGGAACAGGAACTCCGTGCGGAACAGACCGACCCCTCGTGCCCCGAGCGCGCGAGCCGGCGCCGCTTCCGAGGGCGTCCCGATGTTGGCCAGGAGCGTGACCTCCACGCCGTCGATCGTGACCGCCGGCAAGGCTGTCTCGGCGACGTCCGTGGCGCGACGCCGGGCTGCCCGTGTGGCTCGCCCGTCGAACTCGGCGATGACCGCCGCATCGGGCGCCACGACGACCTCGCCCGTCGCGCCGTCCAGGGCGATCTGCGCGCCCGGACCCGCGGCGCCGAGCGCCTCGATCGTCCCGTGGGCGCCGACCACGGCCGGGATCCCGTACGCCCTCGCGAGGATCGCCGCATGGGCGTTGGGGGATCCCCCCTCGAGGACGATGCCGAGGATGCGCTCGCGCGGCAGCGTGGCCGTCATCGACGGCGAGAGGTCGTCCGCCACGACCACGGCAGGCGTTGCGAGGTTCGTCTCGTCGCCTGGCTGGCCGGCGAGCAGCCGCGCGATCCGGTCCGCGACATCGAGCACGTCGGCGGCGCGGGCGGCGAGCAGCGGGTCGTCGAGCGCGGCAAGCTGGGCGGCGGCGACCGCTCCCGCTGCCTGGATCGCCGTGACGGCGTCGTCGCCGACATCCCGGATCCGGGCGACGGCGTGGTCGAGCAGGGTCGGGTCCCACGCCATCGCCGCATGGGCCATGAAGATCGCCGCCTCGTCCGGATGCCCCTCCCCGGCGACCCGCTCCGACAGCGCCATCAGGTCGTCGGCCGCGCTGTTCGCCGCCTCGCGAAGCCTCGCCTCCTCGGCGTCGACGGTCCCAGGCGAGACGCGACCGCCGACAGGCAGCTCGTGGCGGCGGACACGCACCCAGGAGCCGCGCGCGACCCCGGGAGCGGCGGGCAGGCCCGTCACGCGGAGCGCAGTCGGTTTCATCGACACCTCCAGGTCACCGGCGGGAATGACGCGCGGTGCCAGGCATTGTCGGCCAGCGATGTGACCCCCGGGAAGTCGCGTCGGCTCCGCGGCCCGACGACGCGGGATGGGCTAGACGAGCCGCGCGAACAGCTCGTTCGACAGCAACCGGCCACGCGTCGTCAGCCGGACTCGCGGAGCACCGGCGCCCTCGAACGACTCGAGCACGCCGGCCTCGAGGGCCCAGTGGAGGTGGCGACCGAGGGGATCCAGCACCGCGCGCCCCATCGAGATGCCGGCATCCAGCCGCAAGCCGAGCATGACCTCCTCGGTCGCCGCGACTCGAGCGTCGACGGGCTCCGCCCCACCCGGGGGGAGGCTCGGTGGTCGTCGGTCGGCGGGCGCGAGCGCCGCGAGGTAGGTATCGAGGCGAGCCGCGTTCCACCGCCGGACGCGACCGTCGAAGGCGTGCGCGCCGGGGCCGACCGCCTCGTGTGGACGTCGCCGCCAATAGGCGAGGTTGTGCCGGCTCTCGTGCCCCGGCCGACCCCAGTTGGAGATCTCATAGCCGCGGAACCCTGCTGCCGCGAGACGCTCGGCGGCGAACGTGTATGCGGCCGCGGCCCGGTCGTCGTCCTGGTCCCGCACCGCGGCCGCGCGCCAGCGTCGGGCGCCCGAGTGCGTGGGCAGGTGATCGCCGAGCGGCCCGGTCAGGCCCTCGGCGTCGGGGTCGTCGAGCGTGAGCGCATACGCCGAGACGTGGTCGACGCCGAGCGCAAGGACGCCTTCGAGCGTCGACGTCCAGGCAGCCTCGTCCTGCCCGGGGACGTCGTACAGCAGGTCGACGGACACGGAGCGGATCCCCGCCGAGCGGGCAGCCGCGACCGCGGATGCCACGTCGCCTGCCCGGTGCCGCCGGCCCAGCCGGCGCAGCAGGCCGGGGTCCAGGGACTGCGCGCCGAGCGACAGCCGGTTCACGCCTGCCGTGCCGAGCGATGGTGCATCCCCACGTTCGTCGGGGCCTGGATTTGCCTCGATCGTGACCTCCGCCCCGTCCGCAACGCCGAACCGGGCTCGAACGAGGTCGAGGATCGCCGCGATGGACGCCGCCGGCAGCAGCGTCGGCGTCCCGCCGCCCAGGTACACGCTGTCCAGCGGCGGTCGTCCCACCTGCCCTGGCGCGCCGAACGCCTCGTCGAGCGCGTCCGCGCGCAGGACGAGCTCCGTCAGCAGCGCCCCGGTGAACGCCTCGACGCGCGCGCCCGGGCCCCGCGCCACGGCACCGGCGTACACGACGAAGTCGCAGTACGGGCACAGCGAGACACAGAACGGGACGTGGACGTAGAGCGCGACCGGGGGCCGCGCGTCCGGATCGACAGGTTCGACCGTGAGCCCTACCGCGGGCCGAGGACGCGCCAGCCCTCGGGCGTCCGACGGAGGCGCTCGATCTCCTCGTCCTCGGTCCCGCGCGCCTTCGGGATGCCGGCGTGCCCCGTCGTGAGGAAGATCGCGACGCGCGTGATCGCGTGTCCGATGAACGCCGCCCCGATGCCGCCGGTGATCACCGTGAGCCAGCCGCCGGCGAGGCCGATCGCGATCATCGTCGCGAGCATGTACCAGGGCCGGCCCGGCGCCCCGAGCCGCGTCGCCAGCGCGTACAGCAGCGCCTGGGTCAGGTTCGCGAGGTTCGGGTTCATCGGCGTCATGAGCAGGAACCCGAACACGATGCCGCGGAACACCGCCTCGTCGAAGAACGCCGTGGCGATGGCGTTGAGCACGTTCGAGGGATAGAGCCGGAGGCCGGGGAACCGCAGGTAGCGGTATCGATAGAACGCGATCCCCATCGCGATCGCCGTCCCGGCCGCGCCGTACACGAGACCCAGGAAGACCGCTCCCAGGCGATCGCCAAGGCTCAGGTACAGCTCGTTGACCGGGTCCGGGTAGATCTTGAGCACCGCGAGGATCAGGCCGATCCCCAGCACATACCAGGCGAGCCGGCGGACGAGCGACGGCTTGCGTCCCCAACGATCGATGTCGTTGTACTCGGCGGCACTGAACCGTTCCGCGTCGAAGCGGAGGATCACGAGCAGCCCGGCGAGACCGACGGTCATGAGCGCGCGCAAGGCGTCGGGGACGGCCTCGATCCCCGGGAAGCTCGTGAGGTCGAGGTCCATGCGCTCAGCGCCCCGGCGCGGGTCGGGGTCGGGCCGGCAGCAGTCGCGCGGGCGTCACGAGGACTCGCCCATGCGCAGGATGGCGAGGAACGCCTCCTGCGGGATCTCCACGGATCCCACGCGCTTCATCCGCTGCTTCCCTTCCTTCTGCTTCTCGAGCAGCTTCCGCTTGCGGCTGATGTCGCCACCGTAGCACTTCGCAAGGACGTTCTTGCGCATCGCGCGGATGGTCTCGCGGGCGACGACGTGGCTGCCGATCGCAGCCTGGATCGGGACCTCGAACATCTGGCGGGGGATGAGCTCCTTGAGCTTCTCCGTGAGCTGGCGGCCGGTGACCTGGGCCCGGTCGCGGTGGACGATGAGCGACAGCGCATCGACCGGCTCGCCGTTGACCACGACGTCGAGCTTCACGAGGTTGGCCGCGCGGTAGCCGATCTCCTCGTAGTCCATCGACGCATAGCCCTGCGTGCGGCTCTTGAGCTGGTCGTAGTAGTCGACGATGAGCTCGGCGAGGGGCAGCTCGAAGTGCATGTGGACCCGCTGCGGGTCCAGGTATTCCATGTTCACGAACGTCCCCCGACGGCCCGTCGTGAGCTCCATCAGGCTGCCGATGTACCGGTCCGGCGTGACGATCCCGAGCCTGACCCACGGCTCCTCAATCGCCTCGATCTCGCCCACATCCGGGAACTTCGCCGGGTTGTCCACGGCGACCGTGCCGCGCCGCATCGTGAGCTCGACCTTGTACTCCACCGAGGGCGCCGATGCGATCAGATCGAGGTTGAACTCCCGCTCGAGGCGCTCCTGGACGATCTCCATGTGGAGAAGGCCGAGGAAGCCGCACCGGAACCCGAATCCCAGTGCCACCGAGCTCTCGGGCTCGTACGTGAAGGAGGCGTCGTTGAGGTGGAGCTTCTCGAGCGCGTCGCGGAGGAGCGGGTAGTCGGGGCCGCTCAACGGGTAGAGCCCCGCGAACACGAGGCTCTTGGCCTCCTGGAAGCCGGGCAGCGGCCGTGGCGCGGGCCGCTTCGCGACCGTGACCGTCTCGCCGACCTGCGCCTCGCGCACGTTCTTCAGGCCCGTCGCGACGTAGCCCACCTCGCCCGCGACGAGCTGCGGGACGGGGACCAGCTGCGGACGGAACACCCCGAGCTCGAGCAGCTCGGCCTCGGCGCCGCTCGCCATGAGGCGGATGACGTCGTGGTCGCGGATCGTGCCCTCGTCGAGCCGGATGTAGCAGAGCACGCCCTTGTACGGGTCGTAGTGGCTGTCGAACACGAGGGCCTGCAGTGGGGCGGACGGATCGCCCTTCGGAGCGGGGATCCGGGCGACGATCGCCTCGAGGATCTCGGCGACACCGCGGCCCTCCTTCGCGGACGCGAGGATCACTTCCTCTCGCGGGATCGCGAGGACGTTCTCGAGCTCCTCCATCACCACCTCGGGCTCGGCCGACGGCAGGTCGATCTTGTTGATGACCGGGATGATCGTGAGTCCCTCACGCAGCGCGAGGTGCACGTTGGCCAGCGTCTGGGCCTCGATCCCCTGCGCGGCGTCGACGACGAGGATCGCGCCCTCGCACGCCTGCAGGCTGCGGCTGACCTCGTACGCGAAATCGACGTGCCCCGGGGTGTCGATGAGGTTCAGCCCGTAGGTGAGGCCGTCCTGGGCGGTGTAGTCGAGGCGCACCGCGCGCGCCTTGATCGTGATGCCCTTCTCCCGCTCCAGGTCCATCGAGTCCAGGACCTGGCTCGTCATCTGGCGCGCGTCGATGGTGTGCGTCATCTCGAGCAGCCGGTCGGCGAGCGTGGACTTGCCGTGGTCGATGTGCGCGATGATCGAGAAGTTCCGGATGCGGGACTGGGGGATGGTCACGAGGCGGGAGTGTAGCGGCCCATACTTCGGGCATGGCTTCGTCGGTCGCGCCCCTGTACCAGGACTGGCCGCAGTACAACGCGCGGCTGCGGGACGGCGTGCGGTTCCTGACCGCGGAGCAGCTGGCCCTGCGCGCCGGCCCTGAGCACGGCCCCATCTGGGCCCTCGCGGCTCATGCCGCCGCGGTCCGCGTCTACTGGCTGTGCGGGATCTTCGAGCAGCCGGCCGCGGATCGGACGCCGTTTCCGGATCCGTTTGCCGACGCGTGGGACGACGATCCGGACCACCCTCGATCAGGGGAGGAGCTTGCCTGGGCGCTCGATACGACCTTCATGGTCGTGCGCGAGGCCCTCGAGCGGTGGACGCCCGACGAGCTGTCGGTCACGGCGGAGCGCACGTTGCAGGGCGTGACGGTCGTGCACACGCGCGCATCGGTGCTCAACCGGCTGTTCACCCACGATGCGTTTCACGCGGGTGAGATCTCGCAGCTGCTGGGCATCCACGGCCTTCCCGAGATCGACCTCTGGCGTCGGCCCCGGACATGAAGAACGGGCGGCCGCGGTCGGTTCCCGACGCGATGACCACCGTGGAGCGACGCCCCCGGACCCTGCCGCTGTCGCACCGTCGCGCGTTCGTGCAGCGTCACACCCGTCTGCGGCCGGTGGACGGGGTCGCGGACGTGCGCCTCTACCTGGCGGACGAAGTAGAGCCGCTGTGGCGCGCGGTCGAGGAGGCGACGGCCACCGATGGAGCGCCGATCCCGTTCTGGGCATTCGCCTGGGCTGGGGGCCTCGCCCTTGCCCGGTACATCACGGAGCGCCCCGATGAGGTGCGCGCGAAGCGCGTGCTGGACCTGGGAACGGGCAGCGGCCTCGTCGGCATCGCCGCCGCACTCACCGGCGCGGAGCACGTGACCGCGGCCGACATCGACCCGTTTGCCGAGGCCGCGGTCGCCCTCAATGCGCGAGCCAACGGCGTGCGACTCGCATTCACGAGGCGAAACCTCCTCGACGAGGAGGTGCCTGTCGACGTGGACGTGGTGCTCGCGGCCGATACCTGGTACGAGGGTCCCCTCGCCGAGGCGGTGCTGCCGTGGCTGCAAGCGGCGGCCGACCGGGGGACGCGCGTCCTGATCGCGGACCCGGGACGTCGCTACCTTCCCGAGGATGCGCACCTGCGTGAGATCCGCAGGTATCTGGTACGCACGACGACGACGCTCGAGGATCGTCCCGAGGTCGCCTCGCGCGTGTTCGTCCTCGACGCCGCGGCGCGACGTGCTACCTGACCAGGCCGTACTGCGTGGGAGCGGCGAAGAGGTTGCGCTGGT
>DATFQL010000005.1:0-2188 GCA_035264305.1 Candidatus Limnocylindrales bacterium
ATCCCGCCGGGCGACGGCAACGACAGGTCCATGAGGATGACGTCCGGATTCGTGGCGAACGACGCGTCGAGGGCGGACCTGGCGTCATCGGCCTCGGCGACGATCTCGAGATCCGGCTCCCGCTCGAGGATCTGACGGATGCCGACGCGGTAGAGCGCGTGGTCGTCGACGATGAGGATCCGCACCCGCTCGAAGGACTGGTTGCGCCGGTCGTTGCCGCTGCCGCGGCGTCGCTCGGGGCCGTTGTACTCGGTCATCCGTTCTCCTCTCGCCGCACCGGGATCGCCAGCCGGACGATCGTGCCCGCCTCCGGCCGTGACTGCACCTCGAACTGCGCGCCGACGAGCTCGGCTCGCTCCCGCATGAACTGGAGCCCGAAGTTGCGGCGGCCCCTGGCCGCCACCGCCCCGGTGTCGAAGCCGCGACCATCGTCGCGGACCTCCAGCACCCATTGTCCATCCGAGCGCGACGTGGCGACCACGACGTTCGCGGCCCCCGCGTGCTTCCGGACATTCTGCAGTGCTTCCTGCACCACGCGCAGCACGACCGTCTGTTCCGCCTCGGCCAGGCTGTCGGCCGGTGCGTCGAGCTCGGTCGCGATGTGCATGCCTGAGAGTGCCGCCTGCGTACCCACCGTGTCCACGATCGAGCCGTCGAGGCCCAGCTCCACGAGCACGGGCGGCCGGAGCTGGCCGATGAAGCTGCGGACGTCGCCCAGCTCGCGACGCAGGAGCTCGCGCAGGAACCGGAGCTCGGTCCGGGCCATCGGCGGGTCGGATTCGAAGACGCGGTCGATGAACTCGACCTGGAAGATCGCGTTCGACAGCGCCTGCGCGGGCCCGTCATGGACCTCCTGCGCGAGCCGGGCGCGCTCGGCCTCCTGCGCCTCGACGATCCGCATCCGGAGCTCGGTGGGGATCGTCGGCAGCTGCTCGTCGGTTACGAGCGACGAATCGCCGCGCTCGACGAACAGCCACGTGCTCTCGAGATTGCGGATCGCGAGCTCGAGGCGCGACAGCTCGGTTTCGTGGCGGCCGAGCTCGATCCGGCCCTGCTCGGTGTCGCCGCGCAGGACTCGCAGCTGCAGGTCCGCGGCGCCCGCTTCGGCGGCACCTGCGGCGCCTCGCCCCGGCGCATCGAGCGTGTGCGGGCCCGAGCCGTTGGTCGATGGGGCCGCCGGCGTTCCACTGCCATCGCGCTCGTGCGCGACGAGGTCGTCACGGAGCGCGTCCCAGCGCGCGAGCTCGTCGATGTACGCCGAGCGGTAGCGGTCGCGGATGCCGCGCAGCGTGTTGGCCGCGAACCTGAGCGCCTCGGCAGCCTCCGCGTGCAGCTCGTCGTAGCGAGCGGACGCCGGATCGGAGCGCGGTGCATCCATCGGGCGGAGTGTATCGGGGCGCGGGGTCACGGCGAGCGTCCCCCGGCCGGTGTCGCGACGTCCGCCCGGGCCACCCCCTGGCATGCGATCCGGAACACGCGGATGCCAGCCATCGCCTCGGCGTCGGCGGGGTCGTCAGGAGCAGGCAGCAGTACCTCCTCGAAGCACGAGGCGGCCGGATCGCCGCCGTCGAGGATTCCGGGCCACGACCCGTGGTCGTTCTTCGCGCTGATCAGCCATCGCGCCCCGAACGCGTTCGCGAGATCCAGCACGTCGGCGGGGCTCTCGTCGGGCAGCGCCAGGGTGCGGACGCGTTCGGTCTCGGCGAGCCAGATCGGGAAGTCGTGGATGACCGGGGCCGTGTCGTCCAGGGGCGCACCGATCGCGGCCATCTGGCGGGCGAGGACCTCGTACTGGCGCTCCGTGCCGCGCGCGCCGCCACCGAACGACGGCAGGAGCGCCACCGTGAACAGCGATGACGCGAACACCGCGAGCAGCGCGCCGAGCCACGCGACGGGCTTCGTCCAGCCGAGCCGACGCCCCAGGCGTGCGATCCCCCCGTCGAGTGCCCCGAGGCCGCTGATGAGCAACAGGACGTGGGCGGGCGCCGCGGCGTGGAGGAAGGTGCCCCAGGTCGTGGCCACGGGAAACAGGAGGCTCGTCGCGAGGAAGGTCAGGAGGCTCACGAGGAGGACCGGGCGGAGGGCGGTGTCACGGCCCTGCCACGGGGGCGCAACGAGGCCGATCAGCGACACCGGGATGCCGAGCAGCAGGAGGACGTTGACGAGGTTGTGGCCGATGCCCGTCACG
>DATFQL010000006.1:0-16061 GCA_035264305.1 Candidatus Limnocylindrales bacterium
ACCATGCCGCTCGAAGGCCATGTCGATCAGCGCCCGGGATCCCTCGGTTGCGAGACCGCGGCCCCAGCTCGTCCTCGTCAGCCGGTAGCCGAGCTCGGGCTCGTCCGGCGGGTCGGACGGCAGCGGGCGGAGATGGAACCAGCCGAGGAACTCGCCGGTGGCGCGGTCGATCGCCGCCCAGAAGCCCCATGCCCGGCCGCGCTCGTAGTACGCCATCCAGAACGGCAGGTACTCCGTCCGCAGCTCCTCGCGGGGCGTCGGGCGGCCGCCGTTGATATAGCGCATGACGGCCGGATCGGCGTCGAGCGCCTCGATGTCGTCGAGGTCGTCCTCCGTGAACCGGCGGAGGATGAGCCGGTCGGTCTCGAGATAGACGTCCGGAGCGGGCTCGCTCACGCTTCCTCGTTGAGCTCGAGGGGTCCATCGGGGACCTCGATCGTCACCCGCCCGTCGACGATCTCGACCTGGTACACCGCCAGCGGCATCTCGGCGGGCGGGTCGAGCGGCTCTCCGTCCGACAGGTCGAAGCGCGACATGTGGAGCGGGCACGTGAGGGTGCCGGCGGTGAGGAAGCCTCGATCGAGCTCGTAGTACTCGTGCGAGCACGTGCCCTGGAGCGCGCTGAACTCGCCGTTGTTGTGGATGACGAGCACCGGGTCGGACTGGTCAACCCAGACCATGCGCATCTCGCCCTCGGCGAGCTCGTCGACCCCGAGGAGGTCGATCCGGCGTGTGGTCACGAACGAGATCGTAGCGGGCGCCGGGTGACCGGCGCGTCCGGCGACTGGCAACCCGGGCGCACGGATCAGGCCGCGGCCGATCCGCCCCCGATGGTCCCGATGCCGATCCCGGCCGCCCACTTCGCCTCGAGCGCCTCACGGAGCCGGTCCTGGGCATCCTCGAGCGGGACGCGGGCGACCACGGGCTCGAGGAACCCGAGCACGATGAACTTGCGCGCCTCGTCGGGGGCGATGCCCCGGCTCTCGAGGTAGAACAGCTGCGACTCATCGATCGGGCCGACCGACGAGCTGTGCATCGCCCGCCGGCAGTCGGGCTGGTCGATCTCGAGGCTTGGGATCGCCACCGCACGGGAGTGTTTCGACAGGTTCATGCCGAACTCGCCGAGATAGCTGTCGGTGCCGATCGCCGTCTTCTCGATCGAGATCAGGCCCTTCATGTAGCTGCGGGCGTTGTCCATCAGGACGCCCTTCGCGAGCAGCTGGCCGGTCGTGTCGCGACCCTGGTGGCGGGTGTACGAGGTCAGGTCGTGGAGCTGATCCCCGATGCCGAACACGATCTCGACCTGCTCGACCGTGCTCCGGTCGCCGGCCAGGACGTTGTCCACCCGGGAGCGGACGAGGCGTGCACCGAGCTGGGCGAGCGCCCACCGGAGGTCGGCGCCCTCGCCGATCCGCGCGAGGCGCTGCTGGAACGCGACGTGGTCCGGGCCCAGCTCCTGGAGGCTGGCCATCGCGAGGCGTGCGTTCGCGCCGAGGCGGATCTCGGTCGTGGCCGACAGCAGGCCGTAGGCACCGGCGACGACCTCGTCGGACTGGACGAGCTCCTCGACCACGGATGCCTGTGCGCCGTCGTCGAGAACGATGAACGTGCGCCCGACCAGCGTGCGCGCGGCACCGACCGCCCAGCGCAGGACGATGGGCCGCTCCACGCGGACGTTGGCGGGGATGTGGACGACGATTCCCTGCGACCACGCGGCCCGCGACAGCTGCGCGAGCTTCTCATCGGCCGGGAGGATCGAGCCCCCGTCAAGCAGGGAGCGGGCGAACACCTCGTCCGTGCGCACGAGCGCTGCGAGCGGCAGCACACGGACGCCGGCGGCCCGGGCGGCCTCGTCGAGCGCCACGGCCGCGACGCCATCTTCGCGGATCTCGACCAGCGCGGCGACGCCGGCCGGCAGGTCCCCGGTCCCGGTGGGAGTCACGGCGACCGCGGTGTACGGCGCGGCGTCCTCGATCCGGGCGGCCCGCAGATCGAGATACGGCGTGTACAGGCGGTTGCTCTCGACCTCCAGTGACTCGAACGCGGTGAGCGCGGCGAGCCGGTCGTCGCGCAGCCAGCCGGGCTCGCCGCGCTCCGCGACGAGCGCCTCGACGAATGGACGGTCGAGGAACGTGACGGCGAGCTCGGTCGGCGACCGGCGCGGCGCGCGGGCAGGCCGCGGACGCGACGAGGGGTCGGCGACCTCCGTCATCCGAGCGACCCCTCCATCTCGAGCTTCACCAGCCGGTTGAACTCGATCGCGTACTCCATCGGGAGCTCCTTGGTGAACACCTCGAGGAACCCCTGGACGATCAGGTTCGTGGCCTCGTTCTCGGTCAGGCCCCGGGCCATGAGGTAGAACACCTGCTCCGCGGAGACCTTGCCGACGGTGGCCTCGTGGGTCATCGTCGTGTCGTCTTCCTGGATGTCGATGTACGGGTACGTGTCGCTGCGGCTCTGGTCGTCGAGCATCAGCGCGTCGCAGCGGACGGATGCCGTCACGCCCGTCGCGCCCGGGGCAACCTTGAGCTGGCCGCGGTACGTCGCCCGGCCGCCGTCCTTGGACACCGACTTGGAGACGATCCGGGACGTCGTGTTGGGCGCCAGGTGGACCGCCTTCGCCCCCGTGTCCTGGTGCTGGCCCTTGCCGGCAACCGCGACCGAGATCACCTCGGCCGTCGCGCCCTCGCCCCGGAGGTAGATCGCCGGGTACTTCATCGTCAGCCGGGAGCCGGTGTTCGCGTCGACCCACTCGACCGTCGAGCGTGCGTGGGCGTGGGCACGCTTGGTGACGAGGTTGTAGACGTCGTTCGACCAGTTCTGGATCGTCGTGTAGCGGACCTTCGATCCCGGCAGCGCGACGACCTCGACGACCGCGGCGTGGAGCGAATCGGTCGCGTAGATCGGCGCCGTGCAGCCCTCGATGTAATGCACCTTGGCGCCCTCGTCGACGACGATCAGCGTCCGCTCGAACTGGCCCGTGTTCTCGCCGTTGATCCGGAAGTAGGCCTGGAGCGGGAGCGGCACCTCGACGCCCTTGGGCACGTAGACGAATGAGCCGCCCGACCACACGGCGCTGTTGAGCGCCGCGAACTTGTTGTCCTCGGGCGGGACGACCGTGCCGAAGTGCTGGCGGAAGATCTCCGGGTACTCCTTGAGCGCCTGGTCCGTGCCCATGAACACGACGCCGATCTTGGTCAGCTCCTCGCGCACCGAGTGGTACACGACCTCAGAGTCGTACTGGGCGCCGACGCCGGCGAGGAACTTGCGCTCCGCCTCGGGGATCCCCAGCTTCTCGAACGTCGCCTTGATCTGCTCCGGGACGTCGTCCCAGGACTTCTCCTCGCGCTCGGAGGGCTTCCGGTAGTAGACGATCTTGTCGAAGTCGATGTCGTCGAGGCGTCCGCCCCAGCTCGGCATCTTCCGCTTCAGGAAGTGGTCGTAGGCACGGAGGCGGAATTCCAGCATCCATTCCGGCTCGTTCTTGAACCGGCTGATCTCCTCGACCGTGTCGCGGGTGAGGCCGCGCTTCGTCTCCTTGAGGTAGACGATGTCGTCGTGGAAGGCGAACTGGTCACGCTCGTCGCGGACGAGGTCGCGGGTGGATGTCATCGCTGCTCCGTTCGCGGCCTGCGTGCGGCCGCATTCCATGCTTCCGGGGGTCGGGCGTCCGGTCGGGGCGCCGCGACCGCTGTGATTCGGGTCGCTCGCTAATCCCGAGTGGAATTATCGGAATTCCCCGCCGATACGTCAACGACGCCGGTCCGCAGGGTCAGGTGTGGTGGAGGAAGCGGGCCACGATCGGATCCGGCGGCGCCGCGCCTCGGTCGGCGGTCAGAAGAACGACGAGCACCAGGGCTCGCGTGCCGTCCGGAACACGTCAGCCGCGGCTGCGAGCGCACCCCGCGTGTGCTCGGCGGCGCCGGTCCGGATCGTGACATCGCGAAGATCGTGCGCACCGAGATAGACGGATCCCAGGGCGGCGACCGGAAGCGTGAGGTCGGGTGAGCGGTCTGTCGGCGTGCAGGAGGCGCCGTCGGCGCTCGCGTCGAGGACGAGGCGGTGCCGCCCGTCCGGGGCGAGCGGATCCACGACCTCGAGGACGAGGGTCGCCTCGCGCTCGTACGCCCGCGCCGCGAGCGCCCGTTCCACGTCGAGGAGGCGCACCCACAGCCCGTCGATGACGTTGCCCACCGTCGCCGCACGCGGGTTCGTGACGCGCCACGGGAGGCGATCCGATGCCGAGCGGCCCTCGGCGCGAACGGTCGCGACGAGATCCAGGGAAGTGACGAAGCGCCACAGGGCGGTCTCCGCGGCATCGTCGAGGCCGACGAGCTCGTCGACCGCGATCTCGACACCGGGCAGCTGCCCGTGCTCTCTCGACCGGGTCGTGTAGCGGAGGTACCCGTCGATCCGTCCCATGGCGTCCCGGTGGAGCGCGAGGAAGCCCTTCCATCCGTCGCCCCACGGCTCCGGGCGAAGCCCGAGGCGAAGCTGCCAGCCGAGCTCCCGCCGGCCGATCTCGGAGACCTGGGTCAGGCGCCACTCGTCGAACACGTCCCGGATGACGTCCTTCATCGCCTCGCTCGGCGCGGCGAGCTCGACCGTTCCCTCATCCTCCGACGGCTGCACCAGGCCCGTCGCGCGGACGTCGATGGTCCACGTCGCGTGACGCGTCGCCGGGCCGTAGCCGTACCGGCCGTAGATCCCGAACTCCGAGCAGTACAGGATCGCGAGGGCGTCCCCTCGCTCGAGCGCCGAGCGGTGCTCGTGCTCGGCGAGCTGCGTGAGGATGCCGCGCCGGCGATGGGTCGGCAGCACGGTCACCGCGGCGACGGCGGCCGCGGGCAGCCGCGCATGCCCAGGCAGCGTGATCTCGGTCCCCCACGAGCGGAACGTGCCGCACGCGCGATCCCCGTCCCACGCAAGCCAGGAGCGTGATTCGTCCCACGTCTCGCGGACGAGCGCGGCGACGCCGGCGGCATCGGGGCGCTCGAGGAACGCGGAGGTCGTCACGTCGACGACCGCGTCCGCGTCGTCGCGCCGCATCTGCCGGATCTCGATCGCCATCGGCGGACTCTAGCCGGTCACGCGGCGCCGGGGCGAGCCGAGGCGCGGACCGGGATGACCTCGATCCCCCGTGGGCGGCCGGACGCGGTCGCGGTCCCGAGCCGGTCACGGACGGCATGTGCCATGGCTCGGTGGGCAGCGGTTCGCGGCAGCGCGACGCGTCCGAGCCCGCTGAACGCGAGATGTGCGCGGAGCGCCTCCGTGAACGCATCGACGAAACCCGGGTTGGCGTCGTCGAGCGGGTCGAAGGACGCCTCCCACCACACGCCGAGCACGCGCAGCGTCTTCGCCGGCCGGTCGGCCCGCAGCTCGATGCGGCCCACCAGCCGATCCCCGTACAGCATCGGCAGGACGTAGTACCCCCACCGGCGCTTCGGGGCGGGCACGTACACCTCCCACCGGTAGTCGAAGTCCCATAGCCGCAGGAGCAGGTCGCGATCCCACGCGAGCGGATCGAGGGGCGCCAGGAAGGCCACACCCGGCTCGTGTCCGCCCGGTCGTCCGAGGCGCCGGCCGTCGGGCGTGGCCTCGGCGTCGACCTCACCGGCGGCGGCGTCGAGGATCGGCAGCTCCTCGGCGACCACGTACCGGGCGCCGCGAAACCCCTCGACCTCGACGGCGACGAGCGCGCCGGCGTCCTCGAGCTGCTCCCGGTACGCGTACCGTGCGGGCGCCTTGCCGATGCCCGCGAAGATCGTGTACTCCCCCGTCGCCCCGAGCAGCCCGTTCCCGCGATAGCGCGACAGGAGGCGGTGCCGCTGCTGGTCGTCAACTGACGCGCGCCGGTCGAGCAGCTCCGGCGGGAACAGGCGCTCCGAGAGGTCGTACACGCGGCGGTTGCCCTCCCGCCTCGCGATTCCGAGGATGCCCGCCTCCCCCAGCGCCTCGAGGATCGCGCGGACCTGGTTCGTCGGGCGCCAGTACCAGTCGATCGAGGCTCGCGGCTCGACGTCCGTGGAGGAGAGCGCCCCATCCGTCCGGATCCGCGCGAGAAGCTCCTCGACGAGCGGCGCGTGCTCGTCGAACGCGGCGCCGTCGTGCGCCACGCGGTTCCTGTCCCAGGTGATCCGGTACCAAGGAAGCTCCGCCGTCGGCACGATCGAGAGCTGCTTGTTGTAGGTCTCGTAGAGCGCTCTCGTCCCGTACAGGAGCTCGTCCGTCCACTCGCGCCGGTACCCCGCAACCCGGGCGAGCAGCGTCAGGTCGTGGTTGCGCCCGGCGACGTCGATCGGGTCGAACTGGAGCGAGCCCAGCCGGTCCACGACGCGCATCACGGACGCGGGCTCGGCCGGCAGCGAGCGAGGCGGCGCAAGGAGGTGGCGGAGGACGAGGAAGCGGCGCGCGACGAGCCGCGAGACGTGGCGGACGGGGGTGCTCACCCCGTCGATGCTAGGGCCCGTACCTGCCGCACCGTGTCACGTATCGGACGCGCGGCAGGCCCCCACCCGACCGGACGCGGGATCAGCTGCCCTTGAGGAAGGCGAGCGTCGTCTTGCCGCCGTCATCCCACAGCTGGAGCTTGCCGTCCTCCAGGATCGTCACCTTGTCCACGGAGTCGAGCGCGGCGAGGTACGCGCTCTCGACCGTCGCCATCGGCTCCTCGCACGCCATCTTCGTCGAGGCAATGGGGCCGACCTCGATGGCGTCGCCGGTGACGGTGTACGTGGCGTTGAACGTGTTGCACCCGGCGTTGCCGGTCAGGTTGCCGCCTTCGAACGTGAGCTGCGGCGTGACCGCCGCCGGCACCGTGTACGTGGACCCGTCAGGCGAGATGTAGTCGGTCAGCAGCCAGGTCGTTCCGTCGATGTCGAGCGCCGCGCCCGAGGCCGACGCGCCGGCCGACGTGGACGCACCTGCCGAAGCGGACGCGCCGGCCGAAGCAGATGGTGCCGCGGACGCGCCACCCCCGCTGCATGCCGCGAGGGTCGAGACGACGGCGGCGGCCAGGACGAGCGACAGGGCGCGGCGCGAACCGCGGCCGTTGGACAGGCGCATGGTTGGATCTCCTGCGAATGCCCGCTGCCTGAAGCGGCCGCGAGCGCGACTGATCCTACCGCCCGGCACCACCGGCGAGATCACCTCCGATGCTCGGGCAGGGTTGGGCGGTCCGTTGTATCGTTTGCACCGAATGGTTTGGTGACGTCGAAGCATCAGGCCGAGCCGAAGGACCCGAATGCCCGACCCCACCCGCTCCCACGTCGTCGACGAGGTCATCGCCGGCTACGAGGCGCTCATGCACCGCCTCGCCGACAGCCATGCCCCTGAGTTTCTCGAGATCGCCATCACGATGCCCCAGGCCAAGCTCCTCTACCTCGTCGCGCTGTCGGGGGAGATGCACATGTCGACCCTCGTGCAGCGCCTCGGAGTATCTCTGTCGACCGTCAGCGGCCTCGTCGAGAAGGTCGTCTACCAGGGGCTCGCGACGCGGCGTGAGGATCCGGCCGACCGGCGCCAGGTGCTCGTGGGCCTCACGCCGGCGGGCGCCGCCTTCATCGACCGCTTCCGCGAGTTGAACGCGCGCCAGATGCGCGAGCTCCTCGACGACCTCGATGACGCCGAGCTCGACCACCTGCGCTCGGCGCTCGCCGCGCTGACTCGTGCCGCGACCCGACGCTCCACCACCGAACCAAGCCAGCTCGGCGCACCGGTCGCCCCACAGCTCGCCGTCACCCGAAAGGATCCCGCATGAGCCGCCTCTCCGCGTTTGCCGTCTCGAAGCGGAGCGTCACGCTCCTGCTCGCCGGCGCCCTGTTCGTCGCCGGCCTGCTCGCCTGGGGGAACCTCAAGCAGGAGCTCCTGCCGGACATCGAGTTCCCGGTGATCACCGTGGTCGCGCCGCTGCCCGGGGCGGGGGCCGCCGATGTGGCAGACCAGGTGACGAAGCCGATCGAGCAGGCGATCGCCGGGGTCCCGCGCCTCGAAAGCGTGCAGTCGACGTCCGCGAACTCGCTCGCGCTCGTCGTCGCGCAGTTCTCGTTCGGCTCGGACGTGAAGGAGATCCGCGCGGCGATCGAGCAGAACCTGCAGAACGTCGGCCTCCCGGCCACGGTCAACCCGCAGGTCACCGCGCTCAACATCAACGCCTCGCCGGTGATCATCGCCTCGATCGCCGCGACGTCGGAGGATGGGCTGACCGATGCGGCACGGGTCGCACAGGAGGACATCAAGCCGGCGCTCCTCGCCATCGACGGCGTGGGCAGCGTGGACATCACCGGCGGCGAGGAGCAGCGGGTGCTCGTCACGCTCGACCCGGAGAAGCTGACCGCGAACGGCATCTCGGTCAGCCAGGTGACGGGCGTCCTGGCGGCGAACAACCTGACCTTCCCGTCGGGCGAGATCACGACCGACACGTCGCAGATCTCCGTGTCCACGATCGGCCGCATCGAGTCGGTCGACGCGGTCGAGGATCTCGTCGTCGGCGTGGCGACCGCGCCGGGCGCCGGGGCTCCCGGCGCGCCCAGTGGGCCTGTCGCGGCGTCAGGTGCGCCCGTGGCATCGGGCGCGCCGGCGGCATCCGGCGATCCCACCGGGTCGGCCGCGCCGGCCGGGTCCGCGCCGGCCGCGTCCCCAGCCACGACGGCTCCCACCCCTCCGACGCCGGTCACCATCGGGGACCTCGGCACCGTCGAGATCCAGGGTGTCGCGACGACCGGCTACGCCCGTACCAACGGCCAGCCGGCCCTCTCGCTGTCGGTCTCGAAGACCTCGGACGCCAACACCGTGCTGGTCGCGGATGCCGTGACGGCGACCCTCGACGAGATCGCGGCGCAGCACACCGACGTCGTCTCCGTGACGGTGGTGTCGGACCTGTCGAACTTCATCAAGGAGTCCCGTGACGGCCTCCTTCGGGAGGGTGGCCTCGGCGCGCTGTTCGCCGTCCTCACGATCTTCCTGTTCCTGTTCAGCATCCGGTCGACGATCGTCGCGGCGGTCAGCATCCCGCTCTCGATCCTGACGGCCCTCGTGGTCATGCAGGTCACCGGCATCACCCTGAACATCATGACCCTGGGCGGCCTCGCGGTCGCCGTGGGACGGGTGGTGGACGACGCCATCGTCGTGCTCGAGAACATCTACCGCCATCGAGCCCTTGGTGAGGACCGCCTGACGGCGGCGATCAACGGCCCGAAGGAGGTCGCCGGGGCGATCACCGCGGCGACGATCACGACGGTCGGCGTGTTCCTGCCGCTGGGCTTCGTCGGCGGCCTCGTCTCGCAGTTCTTCCTGCCCTTCGCGCTCACGGTCACGTTCGCCCTGCTGGCGTCCCTCGTGTGCGCCCTCACCGTCGTCCCGGTGCTCGCCTACCTGCTGATCGACAAGGTCCCGGTCAACGTCGACGAGGACGGCGAACCGAAGAACTCACTGTGGATCAGGGCGTACACGCCCGCCATCGCCTTCGCGCTCCGCAGCCGGGCGACCCGCGTCGGCGTCGTGGCGGTTGCGATCGTCCTGTTCGTCGTCACGGCCGCCCTCGCGCCGCTGCTGCCCACCGCGTTCATCAACGCCGGGTCGGAGAACATCGTCCAGGCAACCATCGCGCCGCCGCCCGGCGCGAGCACCGAGGCGGTCCTCGCACACACGCAGCAGGCCGAGGAGATCCTCGCCCAGGACCCGAACGTCGTGCTCGTGCAGACCTCGATCCCGGGCGAGGGCGAGGCGGGCTTCCAGACGATCACCGCCGCGATGAGCGGCCGGCCCGCGAACAGCGCTCGCATGGCGATCCGACTCGTCGACACCGTCGACCTCACCGAATACGCGCAGACGCTGTCCGACGCCCTCGCGCCGGTGAAGACCGACGGGTTCGACGTCGCGATCGCCCAGCTCGCCGGGTTCAGCTCGAACAACCTGAGCGTCGTCGTCTCCGGCGACAACCCCACCGAGGTCGCCACGGCGAACGACGCGGTGCTCGCCGCGCTGGCCGACAACGCCGACCTGCTGAACCTCAAGTCCGACCTGTCCGCCGGCACGCCCGAGATCCAGGTGACCCCGGATCCCAACAAGTCGATCATGGTCGGCCTGACTGCGGCGCAGGTCGCGCAGGAGGTGCGGTCGGCGCTCGTCGGATCCGTCGCCACCCGGGTCGTCATCGACGACAACGGGGCGACCGCGGACATCTTCGTCGAGCTCGACCCGGCCGCGGTGGCCTCGGTCGAGGACCTCCAGGCGCTGCCCGTGGGAACCGTCGCCAAGGCGCCGCTGGGCACGATCGCGGCCGTGGAGGAGGTCGACGCACAGGGCTCGATCACGCGCATCGACCAGTCGCCGGCGGCATCGATCTCGGCGGAGATCACGTCCGAGGACACCGGCAAGGTGAGCAAGGACGTCCAGGCCGAGATCGACGCCCTGGTTGCCGGAGGCCAGGTCCCGCAGGGCGTCGACGTCCGGCTTGCCGGCGTGACCGCCCAGATGGACGAGGCGTTCGGCGGCCTGTTCTTCTCGATGGGCGTGGCGATCCTGATCGTCTACGTGGCGATGGTGCTCACGTTCAACTCGCTGATCACCCCGTTCATCATCCTGTTCAGCCTGCCGCTCGCGACGATCGGCGCCCTTCCGGCGCTGTACCTCACCGGCCGGCCGCTCGGCGTCAGCGCGCTCATCGGGTTCCTGATGCTGATCGGCATCGTCGTCACCAACGCGATCGTCCTGCTCGACCTCGTCGAGCGGCTGCGGTCGCAGGGGATGGCAACCCACGAGGCCCTGATCGAGGGCGGACGGACCCGCGTGCGCCCGATCCTCATGACCGCGATCGCGACGATCCTCGCGCTGATCCCGCTGGCCGCCGGCTTCAATCAGGGCTCGATCATCGCGGCCGAGCTGGGCACGGTCGTCATCGGCGGGCTGTTCAGCTCGACGTTCCTGACGCTGCTCGTCATTCCGGTCATCTACTCGCTCGTCGACGGCGGCCGGAAGGGACTGTCACGGCGGGTTCGACGGTCGGACGAGGACGAGCCCTCGGTCGTGCGGCCGGTCGTCGCGACGGGCGAGGCCGGCTGAACCCAGGTCCAGGACGACGGGCGGCGCGTCATGGCGTCGCCCGTGGCACCCTAGCCTTCCCGCGGCCGCACGAGCGGAACCGCCACGCCCCCTGCCCGAAGGAGCGCATGCTTCATGGAAACCACCCGCCACGCCGAGGTCACCTGGTCGGGCGACCTGACGACCGGCAGCGGCACGATCAACTACAGCTCGTCCGGCGCCTTCAGCCGGCTGCCGGTCACGTGGGCGTCCCGCACCGAGCAGCACAATGGCCGAACGTCGCCGGAGGAGCTCCTCGCAGCCGCCCATGCCGCCTGCTTCTCGATGGCCTTCTCGGCGCGTCTCGGCAAGAACGGCACGCCGCCGTCGAAGCTCGACGTCAAGGCCGTCGTGAGCTTCGCGAAGGGCGACGCCGGCTGGGCCATCGCGCGTTCGACGCTCACCGTCAAGGGCGATGTCCCGGGCATTGACCCCGCGACGTTCCAGACGCTCGCCGAGGACGCCCGGGACAACTGCCCGGTCTCGGTCGCGCTCAAGGGCAACGTCGAGATGGTCGTCGACGCGACCCTGGTCTAGATCCTCGTCGCGAGCCCGCTATCCGATCGTGAGGACGCGGCGCGGGTTCTCGATCGTGAGCTGGTCGATCTCCGCGTCGGACACGCCGCGCTCCCGGAGCCTCGGCAGGAAGGTCTCCTGCAGGTACGTGTAGCCACTCCCGCCGTAGCGCCGGAGCTGGCTGTTGTGGCACACGTCCTGGCTGAGCAGGACGCGGTCGCCGTGGCCGCGATGGAGCAGCTCGAGCAGGAGGTCGACGATCCGTCCCTCCCCGTGGACCTCGGTCGGCGTGAATGACATGCCGAGAAAGTCGAGCTCGATCGACGCGCCACGGTTGATCAGCGACAGGTAGTGGTCGAGGATCGGGTAGCTGTCGGCATGCCCGATCACGACCCGGCCCGGGTCCACACCCTCCTCCTCGAAGATCGCCAGCTGCGCCGCGCCAACGTCGGACATCACGGCATGCGTCGTGATCGCGAGTCCGGTCCGACGGCTCGCCCTTGCGACGGCGCGGTGCACACGCTCCTCGGCGGGCGTGACCCACGGCTTGTCGGTGCCGATCTCCCCGAGGATCCCGGGCCGGATCCCGGTGTCCCCGACGCCGTTCGTCGCCTCTGCGACGAGCTCCTCGGCAAGCGACTCGACCGACCGCCGGTCGACGAGCAGCTCGGGCGGGTAGTACGCGGTCCGATACCAGCCGGCCCCCATGACGAGGTGCAGGCCGCTCCGCGCCGAGAGGCCGGCCAGCCACCGCGGGTCGCGCCCGACGCCCGGCGCAGTGAGGTCGACGAGCGCGCTCCCTCCGGAATCGCGAAACGCCGCCAGCTCCTCGAGGATGAGCGGCTCGTCGCGGGTCAGCTCCCAGTAGTCCCAGCGGCCCTGGATCTGCCACAGGTGGATCTGCGTGTGCTCGTGCGGGAGGGTGAACCCGAGCTCAGCGGGGTCGACCGGACCGCGGACCGTCATGACGTGTGCCATCCGCGGATCGTAGCGGTCGTGGACCGTCCGCCGGTACGCTCCGGTGACATGGCTGAGCCGCGATCCGCCGTCCCCGACGTGCTCGCGCCCGGGCTGCGACTCGTGCTCGTCGGGATCAACCCGGGGCGCTCGTCGGCCGAGGCGGGTGCCCACTTCGCGAACCCGCGCAACGACTTCTGGCGCCTGCTGAGCGCATCCGGCCTGACGCCACGCGAGATCGAACCCGGCGACCAGTTCGAGCTCCTCGAGCACGGGATCGGCGTGACGAACGCGGCCGGCCGGATGACGCCGGGCTCGGGAGACCTCCGGGCAGCGGACTTCGCCGGCGCCGCCGAGCGGCTGGAGGCCATCGCCCTCGACCTCCGGCCTGCCGTCATGGCGTTCGTGGGCAAGGAGGCCTACCGCGGCGCGTTCCGCGAGCGAGCATCGCTCGGCGAGCAGGCGCGGAGGCTCGGCCGCACCCGGCTGTTCGTCCTGCCGTCCACATCGCCGGCCAACGCGGCGGTCCCCTGGGCCGAACGGCTGCACTGGTTCCGCGCGCTCGCGGCGTTCGTCGACGAGGTCGCGGGCCCGCCCGCCTGAGCGCTACGCTGCCTGCGACGCACTACGAGGAGGGACCGATGACCGAGCGACGGGACCAGCCCGTCACCGGGGAGGTGATCGAGAGCGGCGACGTCCGCATGTCCGGCTGGGAATGGTCGGAGGTACCCGGGACGCCGTCCCGGAGCCGGCTCCCCTGGTTCGGGATCTTCCTCGTCGTGTTCGGGGCGCTCCTCCTGCTCCGCCAGCTGTTCCCGTCGCTCGAGACCGCCGGCTCGCTCCTGTTCCTCTCGATCGGCGTCGCGTTCCTCGTCTCGTGGCTCGTCAACCGCGGGATGGGCTCGCTCTACCTCGGCGCGATCATCACCGCGCTCGCGGCACCCGAGCTGCTGGCTGCGGCGGACGTCGTCGAGGGACCGGGCGTGGGGACCGCGTGCCTGGGCGTCGCGTTCCTGTTCATCGCCGCGGTTCGCGCGGCATCGGGCGCGGGCTGGGGCTGGCAGGCCGTCCTCGGCACGATCCTGTTCGCGATCGGCGCGTCGAGCCTGGCCGTTCCCGGCATGTCGGACCTCGTGTGGCCGCTCATCCTCGTCGTCCTCGGCGGGATCCTGCTCCTGCGCGCCGGGGCGAGCCGCAGCTAGCCGCCACAGCTCGTCGGGACGACGGCCAGCGTCAGGCGGGCGCCGGCGCGTCGACGCCGGCCAGCGCGAGGTCGACGGCGGCGGCGAGCCCATCAGCGATCACGACCAGCTCCGCATCCGTGACGACGAACGGCGGGCCGAGCAGGAGCGTGTCGCCATCGACGCCGTTGGCGTTGCCCGTCCCCGAGTAGAGCAGCAGGCCGCGCTCGCGGGCGATGCGGACGACCGCCTCCGCCAGGCGGGCCCCGCGCGGGAACGGCGCGAGCGTCTCGCGATCTGCGACCAGCTCCACGCCGACCATGAGCCCACGCCCTCGGACGTCCCCCACGGCCCGGTGCCCGGCGAGGCGGTCCCGCAGGAGCTCGAGCAGCCGCCGCCCCTTCACCGCGGAAGCCTCGACGAGCGACTCGGCCTCGAGGATCCGGAGCACCTCTCCCGCGACGGTCGCCGCAACCGGCTGGTGCGAGTACGTGAACCCGTGGACGAACGCGCCCGCTCCCGTCACGGCGTCGTACACCTCGCCGGACGCCGCGACGAAGCCGAACGGCCAGTAGCCCGACGTCGCCCCCTTGGCGGCGACGAGAAGGTCCGGCCGCACGCCGAAGTGGTCCATCCCGAACCACGTCCCCGTGCGCCCGAATCCGGTCATGACCTCGTCCGCGATCAGCAGCACGCCGTGGTGGCGGCACACGTCCGCGACGCCCTGCCAGTAGCCCTCGGGCGGCTCGACCGCGGCGAGGGTTGCGCCCACGATCGGCTCGGCGACGAAGGCGCACACCGAACCTGGCTCGGCCGCCGAGAAGGCGCGATCCAGCTCGTCGATGAGCTCCTGCGCCGTCGCAAGCGCCTGCGAGCCGGGATCGCCGCCGCGGTACGGGTACGCCGCGCTCACGTGGCGAAACCGGCCGAGCCAGCTCTCGTAGGGCCGTCGGAGCGGGCGCCGCCCCGACAGGTCCAGCGCCCCCAGCGTGTTGCCGTGGTAGCTGCCCCAGCGCGCGAACACGATCCACCGCTCGGCCTCGCCGCGTGCGATCTGCGTCGCGCGGGCCAGCTTGAGGGCGGTCTCGATCGCCTCGGAGCCGCCGCTGACGGGGTAGATCGCGGGGTCGTCGACAGGCAGCCGCGGGCCGAGTGCCGCGGCATAGCGCTCGAGCGGCTCGTTCGTGAACGCGGAGCCGTGGGCGTACGAGAGGCGGGCTGCCTGGTCCGCGATCGCCTCCGCGATCTCGCGACGGCCGTGTCCGACGTTGACGACGATCGCCCCGCCTGCGGCGTCGAGGTACTCCCGTCCGTCGGCATCGACGATCGTGGAGCCGTGCGCCTCGACGGCGACGGGCGGGTTGGGCGCCGCGGACCGCCGGAAGACGCGGGCGGTCACGACGGGCTCGACGGCGCGACGGGGTCCGGGACGGCAGCCATTGCAGGGTCGGCGAGGACGGTCTCGGGAGGATCGCCGGGGATCGGCCCGAGCAGCGCCACGAACCAGCGGGCGTTCTCGAACGGGACGAGCAGGACGCGCATCGCGATCGTCAGCGGGACCGCGAGCAGCGCCCCGGCCGGTCCGATGACGACGGTCCAGAACAGGATCGACACGATGACGACGACGGGGCTGATGTCCAGGCTCACCGACAGCATCCGCGGCTGGAGGACGTAGTCGAACGCGAGGTTGATCGCGACGTATCCCGCGACGACGAGGACGGCCGGGCCGAGCCCGAGCTCGAGCAACGCGAACACCGTCGGCGGGACGAGCGCGAGGAGGAACCCGATGTTGGGCACGAAGCTGAACAGGAACGACACGACGCCCCACAGCACCGCATACGGGACGCCGATCACGAGCAGGAGGATCGTGTCCGCGAACGCGGCAGCCGCGCCGAGAACCGCCCGGACCCGGATGTAGACGACGAGCTCGGCCGCGAGCGCGTCGTAGCGGGCGACGGTGCCGGGCGGCGTGTGGCGGAGCATCCGCGCGCGGAGGTTGTCGGCGTCGAGGAGCAGGTATGTGACGATCAGCACGGACATCCCGAGGCTCGTCACCGCCGGCCCGACGGTCGCGAGCAGCTGCCGGACGCCGGCGATGACCGCTCCGGTGTCGATGCTGGGCACGGAGCCCGGTGGCAGTCCGGTCGCGGCCGCGAACGTACCTGCCAGGTTCTCGAGGTCGGCGCTCAGCCTGCCTGCGTCGCCCGACAGCTGGACGGCGATGGCGAGCACGGACGCGACCGCGGCCGCGGCGAGCAACCCGAGGACGAGCACGTATGCCACGACCGTCAACGTCACCGACAGTCCTCGCCCCATGCCGCGTCCGTG
>DATFQL010000007.1:0-7738 GCA_035264305.1 Candidatus Limnocylindrales bacterium
GCAGCTGGGCGGCTACTACCTGATCGACGCCCCGAGCCTGGACGACGCGATCGAGGCCGCGGCCCGGATCCCGACCGCGCGAACGGGCCGGGTCGAGGTCCGGCCGATCGCGGAGTTCGGCAGCTGACCGAGCGCCGGGCCGTGAGCGGGGCAGTTGCCGCCCTCCCCGCACGCGATGTCGTGGCACGGGTGTTCCAGGAGGAGCACGGGCGCGCCATCGCGACGCTCATCCGCGTCCTCGGGGACTTCGATCTCGCCGAGGAGGCGGTGGCGGACGCGTACGTCACGGCGCTCGAACGTTGGCCGGCCGACGGAACGCCGACGAACCCGGGTGCCTGGATCGTCACCACCGCTCGAAACCGCGCGATCGACCGCGCGCGCCGCGCCCGGGTGTTTGCGCAGAAGGCGGCCGTCGTCGCGCGTGACGCGGCCTTCGACGCCTCGGCTCGGGCGGGGGCGCTGCAGGCAGCGGCAGAGGACGAGATGCACCCCATCCCTGACGATCAGCTGCGGCTCATCTTCACCTGCTGCCACCCGGCGCTTCCACGCGAGTCCTCGATCGCGCTCACGCTGCGGACACTGGGCGGCCTGACGACTCCCGAGATCGCCCGGGCCTTCCTCGTGCCGGAGGCGACGCTCGCCCAGCGCCTCGTCCGCGCCAAGAAGAAGATTCGCGGCGCCGGGATCGCCTACGAGGTCCCGAGCGGGGAGCGGCTCGCGGAACGGCTCGACGCCGTCCTGCGCGTGCTGTATCTCGTGTTCAACGAGGGCTACGACGCATCCGAGGGCGAGCTCATGATCCGGCGCGAGCTGTGTGCCGAGGCGATCCGCCTCGCACGGATCGTCGCGACGCTGATGCCCGCGGAGCCCGAGGCCCAGGGCCTGCTCGCGCTGCTGCTGCTCACCGATGCCCGTCGACCTGCACGTGTCGCCCCGGACGGCTCGCTCGTCCGTCTCGAGGACCAGGACCGCGGAGAGTGGTCGCACCTCCAGATCGACGAGGGGAGCCGGCTCGTCGAGCGTGCGCTGCGGACCGGGCGGGTCGGCCCGTACCAGCTCCAGGCGGCGATCGCGGCCGTCCATGACGAAGCTGCGAGCGCTGCCGAGACAGACTGGCCGCAGATCCTCGGCCTGTACGAGGTCCTGCTGCGGGTGACGCCTTCGCCCGTCGTGGCGCTCAACCGGGCGGTCGCGGTCGGTCAGGTCATGGGCCCGGCCTCGGGCCTCGCCGCCGTCGACGCTTTGGCGCACGACCCCGCGCTCGCCGAGTACCGGTTCTTCCACTCCACGCGCGCCGATTTCCTTCGTCGCCTGGCGCGATGGTCCGAGGCCGCCGACGCGTACACCCGCGCGCTCGACCTCGGGCCCAACGCGGCGGAGGCCTCGTTCCTCCAGGGTCGCCTCGGGGAGGCCCGCGCTCGCGGCCTCAGCGGCTGACGTCGGTGCCACCCGGCGGACGTCCGGCGGCGTCGCCGGCCTGCGGCACCTCGCTCATCAGGGCGACGTTGTTCCCGTCCGGATCCTTCGTGAACGCCATCCACAGCTCGTTGGTGCCGTCGCGGTGGACCACGTGTGGCTGGTCGGTGAACACCACGCCGCGCTCCTCGAGGGCGCGAACCGCCGTCTCGATGTCTGCGACGCGGTAGTAGATCGTCGCCTTCCCGTCGAATTCCGCGCCCTCCGGCTCGGCGAGGTACAGGCGCACGCCGCCCGCGTCGAAGAACGCCATTCCCGGGAAGTCGAACAGGAACCGCATGCCGAGCCGGTCGCGGTAGAAGGCGGTGGCCCGGGCGACGTCCCGGACGGGGACCAGGATCTGGCCGATCGTGGACAGGCCGAAGGGCTGGTCGGTCATCGCGATGTCTCCGTCTCCAGGTGCTCGAGGACGTCGAGGGCGGCGGGCCCATCGCTCGCCGGCCAGGGCGGATGGGACGCACGTATCGTCGAGCATGAACGAAGGCATGAACGAAGGCATGAACGAAGGGATGGCGAAGGGGCCGGGTCGTGTGCCCCGGCCCCTTCGATTGCCATTCCCGTCGGGCGTGGCGGCGGCGTCCGTGGATGAGGAGCATCCACGGATGTCGAGGCGCGCCCGCCGGAACGCTGTCCCGGCTGGGAGGGGCCGGGGCGCGTCGGTCAGTGCGTGACGATCACTCCGTCACGTACCAGTCGACGACGTTCCAGGTGGGTCCGGCCTGCGTGGGATTGGCGAAGAAGTTGCCCAGCCGCGGCGCCTGCAGATCGACCTGCTTGCGGTAGTACAACGGGATCTCGACAGTCTTCTCGGCGTACGCCTTCTGCATGTCTGCCATGGCATCGAGGATCACCTCGAAGTCCACGCTGTTCTTGAGGGTGTCGAGGGCCGCGTCGATATCCGGGTCGTTGACCCCGGCGTTGTTGACGCCGATCGGGTCGACCTGGCTGCTGTGGTAGCTGAAGTAGTTGCCCAGCGGGTCGATCGACGAGCTGGTCGCGTGCTCTGCGAGGTCGAAGTTGGCGTGCGACAGGACGCACGGCGTGTCGGCGGTCGACTGGTTGTAGTCGGCGAAGATGTTGGTCGGATCGACGGGGTTGATGATCGTGTCGATCCCGATGTCCTTGAGCCACGACGAGACGAGCGCCAGCGTGTCCTGGCGGACCTGGCGGGTCGTCGTGCACAGCTCGATCTTCGCCTTCAGGCCGTCCTTCTCGCGGATGCCGTCGCCGTCGCTGTCGGTCCAGCCGCCGTCCTCGAGGATCTGCCTGGCCTTGTCGGGGTCGAAGGTGGTCGGCGCCTGGTCCACGTAGAACCACGCGCCGGGCGATACGAACGTGTTGGCCACCTGGGCCAGCCCGCCGAGCAGGCGCGCGTTGATCTCGTTCTTGTCGATCGCGTAGGCGACCGCCTCGCGCATCGCCGGGTCGGCCATGGGACACCCCGTGCCGCGGTCGGCGACCGACGGGTTCTTCGAGCAGCCACCCACCTGGGTGTCCTTGTTGAAGGCCTCCGCGGTGTACCAGTTGGGACGCAGGTACTCGTACGTGAGTGAGTCGATCGAGCTGACCTGGTCGCCGAGGTCCTGGACCTTCGGCAGGTCGGAATCCTGGAGGTCCGTCGCGATGTCGACCTCGCCGTTGCGGAAGCCGGCGATCATCGAATCGGCGTCGCCGTACCACTTGAACACGATCGAGTCGAGGTGGGCGGGCTTGCCGGTCTTCCAGCTCCGGTAGTTCTCGTTGCGGGCCAGGCGCAGCTCCGCGCCCGGCGTCACGCTCTCGAACTTGAACGCGCCGCTGACCGGCACCTGTGCGACCTCGTCCGGCCGGAACCCCTTGCCCTTGACCTGGTCCGCGATCGTGATGTCGGACAGGAAGTGCCGCGGCAGGGGCGCCACGACCATCGTGATGTAGCCCTCGAACACGTTCTCGAAGTGCAGGACCATGTCGGTCGCGGACGGGCAGTCCCACGCGGTGACGTCCTCGAAGCCCGAGGTGATGACGCCGACGTTGTCGGGGTCCATGACCCACTCCCAGGCGTACTTGAAGTCGTCGCACGTCAGGTCGGTCCCGTCGGACCACTTGAGGCCGTCACGCAGCTTCCACGTCACGGTCATCGCATCGCCACTGTCCCCCGGGACCTTGACGCCGCCGTTGTCCAGGGTCGGAATCTCGGTCGCAAGGTCGGGCGCGTACTTGTAGTCGTGCGTGAAGACGGCAAGGGTCGCCCACGCCGTGGACGCGACGTTGGCCTCGGTGACCTGGGTCAGGTAGTACGGGTTGAACTGGGTCGCCTCCTGCCAGTCGCCGACGATCGCCGAGCCTCCGTCCGCCCCGTCGCCTGGCTCGTAGGCGGTCGTGAACAGGTCGATGTCGCCGGTCGCCGCGCTCGCGCTCGTCCCGGCCGACGCCTCGGCCGACGCGGCGGGCGGCGCGTCGCTGCCGGGGGCCGTCGTCGTCGAGGGGCTGCCCCCGCAGGCCGCGGCGACGAGCACCGCCGCGCTCGCGCCGATGAGCAACCGGAGGCGCATGCCCCCGGAACGGTTCGTCATGGTGTTGCTCCTCCGTGTGGCGGGCACGCTCCCGCGCCGATGGATGGCCGAAGCCGTCGACCGAGCCTCGTGGGAGGGCACCGGAGGCACAAGACACGGGTTGCCGCGATCGACCGGGGACCGTTCCCATCGGCAGGGCGATGGGATGGGAACGCCGGGGTGGGGGTCCGCCCGCGGCGTGACTGGATCGAACCCGCGCGCCGGCGGCCGGGTAATGAAGAGGAACGCAGGAATGGGAGATCCTGGGTGCCCTATCCGCCGATCGTCCTCGACCGCGCCGGCAGCCTGCCGCTCTACCGCCAGATCGAGGTCGCCCTCCGCCGGTCGATCCTGGACGGACGGATCGGGCCCGGCGCGCATCTCCCAGGGATCCGCGCATACGCCCGGCACCTCGGCGTCGGGGCGGTGACGGTGATGACGGCGTACGAGCAGCTCACGGCAGAGGGGTATCTCGAGCCGCAGCCAGGGCGGGGGACGCTGGTGGCGCCGGGCTTGCCCGACCTCCGCGCCGGCAACCGGCCACGGTCAATGCCGGTGAGCGGAGCGGCCCCGGCCGTCGGCGTCCTCCCGGAGCTGTCCGACGGTCCCCGCCGGCCATTCTTCGAGGGGACTCGCTCGCGGCCGCGGTTCGACTTCCGGACCGGGTCGACGAGCCTGGACCTGTTCCCGTCGGCCGTGTGGGAGCGACTGCTTCCCCGGGCGTGGCGCGACCTGGCCTCGGATCCGGGGCCTGCGACGACGTATCGGTGGCCCGAAGGCGACCCCCGTCTGCGCGCCGAGCTCGCTGCCTATCTCGGCATGTCCCGGGCAGTGCGCGCGACGGCGGAGCAGATCGTCATCACCGCCGGAGCGCAGGGGGCGTTCGCCACCGCCGCGCGGCTGTGGGTGTCGGACGGGCGAACGCTGGCGACCGAGGATCCGTCGAGCCCGCACCTGCGCCGCACGTTCGACGCGCTGGGCGTCCAGTCGATCCCCGTGCCGGTGGACGATCGCGGGTTGCTCGTGGACCGCCTTGCCGACGGACCATCGGCCGTGCTGGTCACACCGTCGTGGCAGTACCCGAACGGCGGGACGATGCCGGTGGCACGCCGGATGCACCTCCTCGCGTGGGCGGAGCGCAACCATGCCCTCGTCATCGAGGACGACTGTGACTCGGAGCCGCGCTACGAGGGCCATCCCCAGCCCTCGCTCCAGGGCCTCGACGAGGCCGGGCGCGTCCTCTACGTCGGGACGTTCTCGAAGGTGCTGTACCCCGGGCTCCGGCTCGGGTGTGCCGTCGTGCCGGCCCCGGCCGTGGACGTGTTCGTGGCGCGGCATGAGGCGGCCTACCGCGGGCCGGGTGCGCTCGAGCAGCGGGCGCTCGCGCTGTTCCTTGCCGAGGGCCACTTCGAGCGGCACCTCGCGAGGCTCCGGGTCCACAACGCGGAGCGGCAGGCGGCGCTGCTCGCGGCGCTCACGGCCGAGCTCGGGACCGTCGTCTCGGCGCGGCCGGCGCCCGCCGGGACGCACCTGGTCGTGCGCATCGAGGACGTGGACCTCAGCGCGACCCACCTGGCGATGCGGGCGAGGTCGATGGGCGTCGCGGTCGAGCCGCTCTCGTTCTCGCGACGGGTCGATGCGGGCGACCGGGAGCTGCTCCTCCACTACGCCCGGCTGTCGCCTGCCGAGATCCGCGACGGTGTGCGCCTGCTCGGCCGCGCCGCGGAGCGCCGCCCCCAGGCGGCCGGGGCAGGCGCGGCGACGCCCTGAGCGGGAGTGCCGGCCTCGGCGCGGATCATCCGACGCGGGGTGAGCGGCGGATAACGCGGGGATACGCGGGAGCAAACGGCGCGTCGTCACCCTGCACCCATGAGCGAGAAGGAACGGCGACGCGAGAAGCGCCGGCACAGGGCCGGCAAGGACCATGCGACCTGGGATGTCGGCAACGGCGTCGTCCAGGCAACCCCGGAGGCCGTGATGCGCGCGATGGGCGGCCTGCCGCCGGACCTCGACTGGGAGGTCCTGGCCCCCAACGTCGTCCCGATCCTCCCGCGGCGACGGCCCATGCCGCCAATGTCCGGCGAGCCCTTCCGGGTGACGCTGCCACCGGGGATCCCGACGGGCTTCGGGATCGACATCGGCCCGGCCTTCCTGGTGGTGGGATCGTCGCTGCTCGACACGTGGCCCATCGGCGCCGCCGAGCTCGTGGCAACCGGGCTCGACAACCTCCGAGCGCGGATGGGCGGCGTTCGGGCGCGTGATCTCGTGCGCCAGTCCGTCGACTCGGTGCCGGTACGCGTGCTGCAATCCGGACTCGGGTGCGCGTCCGCGCTCCTGCTTGCGCCCGACGAGCTGACGCGCATCTTCGGGTCAGGCCCCCAGTGCCTGATCGCGCCGATGCGCGACCTCCTCGTGTCGCTGCCGCCCGAGACCGACCGCACGTTCGTGGCGTGGCTCAACGATGAGTTCAGCGAGATGGACCCCAACGGGCTCGCACTCGACGCGTTCGTGCTCGAGGACGGCGCGCTGCGCTACGAGGCGCTCGGCGCTCGCGACGTCGCCTTCAGCCGCCGACCGTGACGGACTCGGTCGCCGAGTCGGCGGCCCCCTCGGACGAGGTGGCCGTCAGCGTGACGGTGTAGGTCCCGGCCTCGTCGAAGGTGTGTTCGGGGTTGCGCTCCGTGGACGTGGCGCCGTCCCCGAACGACCACTCCCACGTGGCCGCGTTCCTCGTCCGGTTGGCGAACGTGACGGTGAGGCCGTTGACCTTCGCCGTGAACGCCGCGATCGGGGGTTTCGGTGTCGGGGTAGGGGTCGGCTGTGCTGTCGGAGCCGGCGTGGGCTTCGGCGGGCGCGTCGGACGTGGTGTCGGCCGCGGCGTCGGATCGGGCGTGGGCGTGCGCGGTCGCGGCGTTGCCTTCGTCGTCGGCGGCGTCGACTGGGGTGCGCCACCCGGCGTGGGCCCTGCGCCCCCGGTGGTGCCGACGCCGTCGTCGCCGGTCACCGGCGGCGTGGACAGGTCGAGCCCCGCGACGCCGCGCGGCGCGGGCCCCGAGGGATCGGGCTCCGGCTCCGCGGAACGGCGAATGACGTCAGTGCTGCTCGGGGATTCCGTCACGAGGGTGACGTCCCCCTCGGGCGGCGACCAGATGAACGCCGAGAACGCGATGGCGCCGACAACGCCGATGGCGGCGATCAGCGTCGCGTTCAGGATCCAATCGCGCTTGCGGCGCGGCGGCTTCGGGTCGCGCGGCGGGCGGCCGCTCGCCCTGGCCGCGACGGCTGGGTTGCCTCGACCGCGCCAGTTGCCGGGCGTCAGCGGTGCGCTCGCGGAGACGCCTGCGCCCGAGCCGCCGCCCGCCGAGATGCCCGCGACGGCCAGGCCTGCCGGCGCGAGGCCGGCAGAGGCGGCGAGGCCGACCGCGGCGACCGGGTTGCGCTGGACCGATGTCCGTGCGAAGGGATCCGCCAGCGTGAAGGGGGGCTGGCGACGTGCGATCGGCGCCGGGTCGACCGCAGCCGGGAGCGTCGGGACGGCGTCACCGACGGTCGCGTCACTCGCCGAGGCAGCACTCTCCGACCCGCCGTCACCCCCGGCTGCTGCAATCAGCGGCGGGGCAACGTCGAGCGGCGTCGCGTCGGACACCGTCGAGGCGGCGGTGTCGGGAGGTCGATTCGGGTGCATTGCCTCGCGGCTGGAACCCGGATCCGCGGGGATGGCGGAATGCGGG
>DATFQL010000008.1:0-10140 GCA_035264305.1 Candidatus Limnocylindrales bacterium
ACCCCACCGGAGCCGCCGAACGAGCCAGCCGCCCCGCACGTCACCACCATCACGTCACCCCGGAGGATCTCACTCGTGAACGACACCACCGATCGCGACCTCACCGTCGCAGGCGTCGCGCTCCGCTTCGGCATCGTCGCCCTGACCCTGGGCACGGCCTACATCCACAGCACGCTCGGCGGGCTGCTGTTCACCCTCAATGCGACGGGCTACGCGGTCGCCGCGATCGCCATGATCGTTCCGGTCGCGCTTGCCATCCGCTTCCGCTGGATCGTCCGCATCGGCCTCATCGGCTACGCGGCCACGGCGATCTTCATGTGGGCGATCCAGGGCCCGTACTACACGACGGCCTACATCGCGAAGGCCATCGAGGTCGCGCTCATCTTCCTGCTGGTCGTCGACTTCCTGCGCGCTGACGGGAACCCCGTCAACGTCGTGAAGCGCGAGGCCCGCGCAGGCCTGGCCAAGCTGGGCCGTCGCCAGCCCGAAGGCGCCGCGGCCTGACCCAGCGCTCCATCGCCCCGGCGCCGCATCTGCCGGCGCCGGGGCATCCGCTCCCGTCCCGACGACCCCGAGGTATCCCGACCGTGAAGCGCCTCCTCGCCACCCTCGCCCTCGCGACCGTCGCGCTCGCGGCGGCCGCGTGCAGCTCCAGCGCCGCGACCGGCGCGAGCGCCGCCCCCGTCACCCCGGCTGATCCCGACGCTCCGGCGATCACAGCGAGCGGCCTGAAGTTCGACCAGTCGAACGTGACCGTTCCGGCGGGCAAGCCCTTCCAGCTCGCCTTCACGAACCAGGAGAGTGCCCCGCACAACGTCGCGATCTATACGGACTCGTCGGCCGGCACCAACCTGTTCAGCGGCGAGATCTTCAGCAGCGGCTCGAAGGTCTACGAGGTCCCGGCCCTCGCCGCAGGGAGCTACTTCTTCCGGTGTGACGTGCACCCGGACATGCAGGGAACGATCACCGCGCAGTAGCGGCCGTCCCCGGCGCCGCGTCCCAGCTCCGGCCCCGGCCCGCTTCGGCGAGCCGGGGCCGACTCGTGTCACGGTCCCACCGCCCGGCTCCGCTACGATCCACGGGCACCCATGCTCGAGATCGACGGCCTCTCCAAGCGCTACGGCGCGGTCCACGCGCTCGACGGCGCGTCGTTCACCGCGCGACGGGGGCGGCTCGTCGGCTTCCTCGGGCCGAACGGCGCGGGCAAGACGACGACGATGCGCTGCGTCTTCGGGCTCGCGACGCCGGACGCCGGGACGGTCCGCTGGGACGGCGCGTCGATCGACGCCGCGACCCGGCTCCGGTTCGGGTACATGCCAGAGCAACGGGGCCTGTACCCCCGGATGCGGGTCGCCGAGCAGCTGGCGTACTTCGGCCAGCACCACGGGCTGTCACGGACCACCGCGCGGACGAAGGCCGGCGAGTGGCTCGAGCGGTTCGGCCTGGGCGACCGGGCGAGGTCGAAGCTCGAGGACCTCTCGCACGGGAACCAGCAGCGCGTCCAGCTCGCGACGGCACTCGTGCACGACCCGGAGCTGCTCGTGCTCGACGAGCCGTTCAGCGGCCTCGATCCGATCGGGATCGCGACGATGGCCGGGGTCCTGCGTGAGCGTGCGCGCGCGGGGGTCGGAGTCGTGTTCTCCTCGCACCAGCTGGACCTCGTCGAGGAGGTGTGCGAGGACGTCGTGATCATCAGCCGGGGTCGCGTCGTGGCCGAGGGCGCAATCGACGAGCTCAAGGCGAGATCGGGTCGGCGCCACCTGGACGTGGAGGTGGCGGGGAGCGGCGGCAGCTGGCTCGACGGGACGGATCACCACACCGTCCTCGAGCGCGACGGGGATCGAGTCCGGCTGCTCGTGGACGACACCGTCGACCTCGACGCGCTGCTCGCGGCGGCACGCGCGGCCGGCGAGGTGCGCCGGTTCAGCTACGAGCCGCCGAAGCTGTCGGAGCTGTTCATGGCGGCCGTGAACGCGCCGCAGCCGCGTCAGCCGGACGGGCAGCTGCTGGAGGCGATTCCGTGAGTCGCCGGCCGCAGCGCCCGTGAGCCGTCTGCGGGCGATCCGCCTCGTCGCAGGACGCGAGATCATCGAGCGCGGCCGGAGCCGCGGCTACGTCCTGTCCCTCGCGTTCACGGTGGTCCTCATGTGCGTCGGGTTCATCGTCCCGTCGCTGCTGGTGGGGCAGGTGACGCAGTCCCGGCTCGCGCTCGTCGCCCCGTCGCCGCCAGGGCTCGAGAGCGCGCTTCGTGCGACCGCAGCCGCATTCGAGCAGCAGCTCGACGTGTCCGCCGTCGAGGACGCCGCGGCGGCCGACGCCGCGCTCCGCGAGGGTTCGATCGACGCCGCCCTTGCCGTCCCACCCGACCTGTCGAGCGCCGGCGAGCTGATCGTCCTCGAGGACGCGCCCAGCGCGCTCCAGGCCATGGTGAACCAGGCGGTGATCTCGCTGCGGGCGGGGCCGGCCGCGTCCGAGCCACCGTCGCTCACGGCCCTCGAGCCGCCGCGGGCCGAGGACGAGACCGCGATCATCTTCGCGAACGCCGGGATCATCCTCATGTTCATCGGCATCTTCTCGTACGGGTCGTGGGTCCTCACGGGCGTCGTCGAGGAGAAGCAGAGCCGGGTCGTGGAGGTGGTCCTGTCAACGGTCCGGCCGCGCGACCTGCTGATGGGCAAGGTCCTCGGAATCGGGCTCCTCGCCCTGGCGCAGCTCGTGATCCTCGTGGCCGTCGGTCTCGGGCTGTCGCAGGTGCTCGGCCGGCTCGTGCTGCCCGCGACGACGCTCGGGGCGGTCATCCAGCTGCTCACCTGGTTCATCCTCGGGTTCGCGCTGTACTCGACGACGATGGGCTTTCTCGGCGCGCTCGCCTCGCGGGTCGAGGAGGCCTCGACCGCATCGATGCCCGTCACGCTCACCGCGACCACCGCCTACATCCTGTCGATCGTCGTGGTCACCGGCGATCCCGACGGCGTGCTCGCCCGGGTGATGACGTTCATCCCGCCTGCCGCGCCCATGGTCGTCCCGCTGCGCACGGCCCTCGGCGCCATCGAGCCGTGGGAGATCGTCCTCAGCATCGCGCTCATGGTCGCGACGATCTGGTTCCTGTTCGTCATCGGCGCGCGCGTCTACTCGGGCGCCGTGCTGCAGACGGGCGGCCGGATCAAGCTCCGCGACGCGTGGCGCGCGGCGCGGTGACTGCCGCCCGGCCGGCGCCTGTGACGTCCTCGGCCACCTCGGCGTACCGGAAGCACGTCACGAGGTGGTCGTTCACGAGCCCCGCTGACTGCATCAGGGCGTAGCAGATCGTCGGTCCGACGAACCGGAAGCCGCGGGCGCGGAGGTCGGTGCTCATCGCGCGCGACACGTCCGTCTCGGCGGGGATCGAGCCGATCGCCTCCCACGTATTGCGCACCGGTCGCCCGTCGACGAACGACCACAGGTGCTCGACGAGCGTGCTCCCTGCGTCGTACAGCTGGAGGGTGGCCCGCGCGTTGCCCACGGCCGCCCCGACCTTTGCCCGGTTGCGGACGATGCCGGGGTCGGCGAGCAGCCGTGCCGTGTCGGCGTCCGCGAACGCCGCGACGGCCGCGACATCGAAGCCGGAGAACGCACTGCGGTATCCGTCCCGCTTGCGCAGGATCGTCGACCACGACAGGCCCGCCTGGGCGCCCTCGAGGATGAGCAGCTCGAACAGGTGACGCTCGTCGCGCACGGGAACGCCCCACTCCTCGTCGTGGTAGGCGCGGTACGCCGGATCGTCCGTGTCACCCCAGGCGCACCGGAGCCTCGTGTCGAGTGGCGTGGAGGCGGTCTCGGTCATGCCCGAGATCCTAGCCTCGGCCGCTTATCCGCGACGTATCGCCGACTCGTCTGGCCCGTATGATCGCGTTCGTGGTCGAGCCCCGCGTCCCGCACCCGATCCTGCCGCCCGGGCGTGCCCGTGACCGCTGAGCGTGACCCGTACGCCGTGCTCGGCATCGCGTCCTCCGCCACCGCGGCCGAGATCGCCGCCGCGTATCGGTCGCGAGCAAGGCTGCATCACCCCGACGTGTCGCGGCAGCCCGACGCCGAGCAGCGGATGGCCGAGATCAACGCAGCGTGGGCGGTCCTCCGCGACCCGACCCGACGAGCGGCGTGGGATCGAGCGAACGAGATCGCGTCCGGGGCCGTGGCGCGAGGCGGATCGCGGTCCCGACCGCCGACGCGACCGAGCGGTGCGCCGGCCGGTGCCGGCCGGCCCGACCGGACACCAGCCACGGTGCGGTGGCGGCGCGGACCGGCGGGCGAGGGTGCCGCCGGACCGCCACCCGGGGGCGCGCGAGGAACGGTCCTGCCGTTCGGGCGCCACATCGGCTGGTCGCTGGGCGAGATCGCGCGCGTGGATCCGGGCTACCTCGTGTGGCTCCAGGCACGACGCGAAGGCGCACCGTACCGCGCGGAGATCTCGCGCGTGCTCGCGGCGCAGGGTGCGGCGTCCTCAGCCGCCGAACCGGCGACGGAACGCAGGCGCCGCGGCCTGTTCCGCTGACGCCCGTCCCGCAGCGCCGTCGCTGCTCAGCGGTCGGCGATCCCCGCAAGAAACCCCGCGATCCGGTCGAGCGCGTCGGCGCGAACGGGCAGCAGGCCGTGGCCCTGCCGCCGGTACGTGACGAGCGACCCTGCCCGGAGCAGCGGCATCGCGGCCTGTAGGAGCTCGAGCCGCGCGAACGGGTCGGACGTCCCCGACAGCAGCAGCGCGGGTGCGTGTATCGCGGGCCAGTGCGCGATGCGGGCCGCGGTGTTGTCCGGCTTGCCAGGCGGATGGAGCGGGTAGGACAGGCACACGAGCCCCGAGTACGGACGCATCCGCGGGCCGGCACCGGCGCGGCGCACGCCGGCGACGGCGAGCGACGCCACGCGGCCTCCGAACGAGTGCCCGCCGATGACGACCCCCGATTCGTCGGGGACCTGCGCCTCGAATGCGGCGACCGCGTCCTCGGCCTTCCGCTTGGGGAGGTCGACCGCGTGCGCGTCGAACCCGCGCGCCCGGAGCCCGTCGATCCACGGACGCATCGAGGCCGCCGTGCCGGAGGCTCCGTGACCGAGGTAGACGCGCATCACGAACCGCACCGTACCCCACCCGACCTCCCCGCTGGTACCACCGCCGCTCCGGCGTAGTCCCCCGGGGCCATGGCCGTGCCGGGAGACGGACCGTTAGGGTCGGGCCATGTCTCGTCCCTCCCGCAGCCGGCTCCTGCCCGCGCCCGATCCCCGGGCGCGTCGCAGCGTGGCGCTGGCGCTCGCGCTCCTGGTCGGGGCGTCGGTCGCGGTACCCGTCGCCGCAGTCGGTCCCGACCCGAGCATCGGGCCGGAGGCGTCCGTCGCCGCCTCGCCGTCCCCGTGGGCCTCGGCCGGCGCGGCCTCATCCCCGTCGGCCTCGGCATCGGCGCCGCCGCCTGCTTCCGCTTCCCCATCGAGCTCGGCATCCGTGTCGCCCTCACCGTCACCATCCGCGCCGCCGTCACCCACCGCGACGCCCGCTGCCACGCCAACGCCCTCGCCTACCCCCGCACTGACCGCCACGCCGTCGCCGACGTGGCCGGCCATGGGCTGGCCGTCATCCCCCACCACCCTCGGGTCGAGCGTCACCTTCTACGGCCGCGGCTGGGGGCACGGCGTGGGGCTCAACCAGTACGGTGCGAAAGGCAGGGCGGCTGCAGGCCAGACGGCTGAGCAGATCCTTGCCGCGTACTACCGGGGCGCGAAGCCGGCGACCGTCAGCGCGACCCAGAACGTCCGCGTGCTCGTCCTCGCCGGCTATCCGGCGGTGAAGAGCGCGCCGCTCGTCGTCCACGGGCGCTCGACGGAATGGACCGTCGACGGCATCGAGAAGCGCTTCCCCGCGAACGGCGTGCTGAAGCTGTACCGGACGACGACGATCATCGACGGCGTGGCGACCACGAGGTGGCGCCTCCGAGTCTATGCCGCGGACGGGACGACCCTGCTCCACAGCGCCATCGTGTCGGGCTCGGTCGTGGTCCGTCCGACGTCCACCGCGACCCGCCTCCAGCTCGACTCCCGGACGTCCTCGTACGACACGTATCGGGGGCTGCTCAAGATCAGGCTCGGCGCGAGCTCCGCCACCGTCATCAACCACGTCGGGCTGGACCTGTACCTGCGCGGTGTCGTTCCCGTCGAGATGTCCTCCACGTGGCCCACCGAGGCCCTTCGTGCCCAGGCCGCCGCGGCTCGGAGCTATGCCGTACGCCGCCTTCACCCGGGCGACGGCAGCTTCGACGTCTACGACGACACCCGGTCGCAGGTGTACCGCGGTGTCGAGGCGGAGCGGAGCGCGACGAGCTCGATCATCCGCCGCTATCCCGGTCAGGTCATCACGGTCAACGGGTCCGTCGTCAACGCGTTCTTCTTCGCGACCGGGGGCGGGTCCACCGAGAACAACGAGTACGTCTTCGTGTCGTCGAGCGGCGCGATCGGCACGCCGGTCTCGTACCTCCGCGGGATCCCCGACAGACGGCCCGACGGGCGGCCATGGGACGCCGGCGCGCCGCGATGGGCGTGGACCACGAGCACGCTCTCGCGCTCCCAGCTGAGCACGATGTTCAGAGCGGACTCCCGGACGAACGTCGGCGACCTGACGAAGCTCGACCTCACCCGGCGCGGCGTCTCGGGCCGGCTCTACCGGGTCACGCTGTACGGGTCCGGCGGCTCCAGGTCAGTCTCGGCCGACGTGTTCCGTTCCGTGTACAACACGCGACGACCGGCGGGGACGCTGCCGCTCCAGTCGAACCTGTTCGACACCAGGCCGCTCTCGGGGTCCTGAGCCGCGCCTGCTCCCGTCAGAGCTCGCGCCGGCGGAACAGGGCGATGGCGGCAAGCAGCACGAGCAGGATCCAGACGATGCTCCAGGCGACGAACGCAACGGGCGGTGGCGTCGGCGCGTAGAACGGGTTCGCCGCCAGCGCGTCCACGTTGCGACCGGCGGCGAGCAGGAGGAGGATCGGCGGCTCGAGGCCGTAGATCACGCCTCGCCACAGGCCGTCGGTCGGGATGAGGATGCGGACGGTGTCGGCGGCTTGCTGCACCGAGGGCGCCTCGAACACGACCGCGAGATTCCCGAGCACGCCCATGAACCAGCCGATGCCGAACACGACGACCGTGATCGCGCCGGCGGCCATCGCCGGGAGCCGGGTCCCGAACGCGAGGGCGAGGGTCAGCACGGCGATCGCCTGGGCGGTGAGGAACCCGACCGCCGTCATCGGCTCATGCGGCACGTGCCCGCTCACGAGGGCCACGACGCCGATCGCGAGCAGCGCGGAGAGGGCCGCGTACAACCCCACGACTACTGACAGGCCGAGCCAGCGCCCGATGACGAGCTCCGCGCGTCGCAGGGGGCGCGCCAGCAGCGCATGGACCGTGCCGGTCTCGACGTCCGAGGCGATCGCCGGGGCCGCGAGGAAGGCGGCCGACGTCGCCACCACGAAGCTGAACATGAAGGCAACGAGGATCAGGATCTGGCTGACGCCGATGCGGACCTGGAGCCCTTCGACCCCCTCCTCGCGCGCGAGCGTGACAAGCCGCTCGGTCCCCCATCCGACGAGCACCACGCTTGCGACGACAAGCGCCACCAGGACCCACAGCACGCGCCGCCGGACCATCTCGCGCAGCGTGAGGCCCGCAATGACGAGCGCGCGTCGACCGCTCACACCTCGGGCTCCTGCGCGCCGGGCTCCCGCACCGGGGGCTCGCGCACGAGGGGCTCGCGCAGGACGGGCTCGCGCACGAGGTCGAGGAACAGGTCCTCGAGGGAGCGACGACCGGGGTCGACCGCGTGGACCTGCCCGCCGGCCGTGACGATCGCGGCCACGAGGGCCGGCACGGCGTCGTCGGACAGGCCGCGCACGACGACCCAGCCGTCGCCGCCGTCCTCGGGCACACCGAACGCGGCGAAGGTGTCGCCTGCTCGAGCGAGGTCGGTCACGCGCAGCCGCACGGCCGTCTCGCCCAGCAGGCCCGACAGGGGGCCCGCGGCGACGACACGACCGCGGTTGACGATCGCGACTCGGTCGCACAGCCGCTCGACCTCGCCGAGCAGGTGGGAGTTGAGGAGGACGGTCGAGCCGCGTGCCTGCGCCTCGCGGATGATCGCGCGGACGTCGTCGCGGCCGACGGGGTCCAGCGCGGAGGTCGGCTCGTCCAGGATGACGAGGGCGGGATCGCCCAGCAGGGCCGCGGCGAGCCCGAGCCGCTGCTGCATGCCCTTCGAGAAGCCCCCGGTGCGACCCGACGCGCGCTCGGCGAGCCCGACGAGCTCCAGGACCCGGTCGATCTCCGAGCGCCGGCGCGCGCGGGTCACGCCGGCGAGGCTCGCGTGCAGCTCGAGAACCTCCCGCGCCGTGAGCCACGCCTGGTAGCGGAACAGCTCCGGCAGGTAGCCGATGCGCGCGCGAGCGGCGAGGTCGCCGAGGGGGGCGCCGAGGACGGCGCCGCGGCCGGCAGTGGGACGTGTCAGCCCGAGGAGCAGCTTGACCGCCGTGGTCTTGCCCGCGCCGTTCGGGCCCAGGAACCCGAACACCTCGCCCGCCTCGACCCGCAGGTCGAGCGACTCCAGGGCGACCGTCCCGCCATACGCCTTGCGCAGGCCATGGGTCTCGATCGCGGGCGTGGTCACCGGGCGATTGTCGGTCCCCGCCACGAATCGCGCGCGGGTCGTGACAGCCTAGGTGGCACGGACCGCCGGGAGGATGGCGTCGTGATCGACACCCCGATCGTCGTCATTGCCGTCCCATCCATCCCGGAGGACAACCTCATGCTCCTCGTCGACTGCCCGCTGTGCGACACGGCCTCCCCGTTCGATGCTGCCGAAGAAGCACTCGACTGCCCCCGCTGCCACGTCCGGCTCGTCGTCGCGGCGGACGAGGGCTCCGCACTCGCTGAAGCGGCGTAATACGGGTCACGCGGCTGCCCGGGCTACGGCGGCGGGAGCCCTGGCGACGTCGCCGGCAGCGGTTCCGTCGCGACGCCGACCTCGATCGCCGCCGCCTCGCTTCCGCCGCTGACCTCGACGGCGTCGATCACCGGCAGGTCAAGCGGTCCGGCCTCGGCGAGCCAGCACGCCGCGCGATGGCCGTCACCCACCTCGAACAGCGGTGGCTCCTCGACCGTGCACCGCGCGAATGCCAGGGGACACCTCGGGTGGAACCGGCAGCCGGAGGGCACGTGCGCGGCATCGGGCGTCTCGCCCACGAGGATCGTGCGGTGGGCGCGCTCACCCTCCGCGGGCGGGTCGGGCGACGGGCTCACCGAGACGAGCGCCTGCGTGTACGGGTTGCGCGGCGTGCGGATCACCTGCTCCGCCGGGCCGATCTCCATGATCTTGCCCAGGTACATGACGGCGATCCGATCCGCGAGCACCCACGCGATCGACAGGTCGTGGGTGATGAACAGGTAGGTGAGGCCGCGCTCGCGCCGCAGGTCGAGCATCAGGCGCAGGAGCTCGGTCCGGATCGAGACGTCGAGCATGGACACGGGCTCGTCCGCGACGACGAGCTCCGGATCCATGACGAGGGCCCCGGCGATGACGACCCGCTGCCGCTGTCCCCCTGAGAGCTCGTGCGGATAGCGGCTCGCGTAGTCGGCGGCCGGCCGGAGTCCCGCGGATTCGAGCGCCGCGTGCATGCGGTCGCGTCGCTCCTGGCGGGACCCGATCCCGTTGACGACGAGCGGCTCCATCACGAACTCGCCGATCGTGTGCTTTGGGTTCAGCGTCTCGTACGGGTCCTGGAAGATGAGCTGGACGCGCCGCCGGTAGTCGCGCAGCTGGCGCGTGCCCCACAGCTCCGACACGTCGGTGCCGTTGACCGACACCCGGCCGCCCGTCTGGCGGGTGAGCTTGACGACGACTCGCCCCGTGGTCGTCTTGCCCGAGCCCGACTCGCCGACGAGCGCGAGGATCTCGCCCTTGCGGATCGACAGGTCGATGCCGTCCACGGCGCGCACGACGCCGCGCTTCCGTCCCGTCAGATTGTCGAGGAGGCCGCCGCGGATCGGAAAGTGGACCTCGAGGCCGTCGAGCCGCAGGATCTCGGGCGTCTCGGGGCGCCGGGGCGTCGACGGCGATCCCGGTGCGTGGAGGTGCGG
>DATFQL010000009.1:0-9090 GCA_035264305.1 Candidatus Limnocylindrales bacterium
GCCCGCCCGGCTGCCGGACACCGGCCATGCTCGCGACGCCCGGGGACCGCGTGCTCCCGGCGGCCGAGGTCCGGCGCGTGTCCCCGCCTCGGGCGGTCCTCGGCATCCGCGCCCCCCGCGGGGACCCGGTGCGCCGAGCCCGGATCCCGGCGGTGACGGTGCGCGGCGGCCCCCGAGCGCCGGCAGGCAGCCCCAGCCGGCGGGTCCCCGACGCGGCTATCGCGCGAGCGGCTGGAAGGACGGGGAGGGGCGCCCGATCATGCGAACGCCGCGGGCGGGATCGGGCGGTCCCGGCGGGGTCACACGCGTGTTCGTCGGCGCAGGACGCGCGGCCGGGATGCGGCCCGGCGACCTGGTCGGGGCGATCACGAATGAGGCGGGGCTGCGTGGCGGCGACATCGGGGCGATCCAGATCGCGGACGGGTTCTCGCTCGTCGAGGTGCCCGAAGGCGCGGCGGAGCACGTCATCAGGACGCTGCGCGACGCGACGATCCGCGGCCAGAAGGTCACGGTGCGCAGGGAGCGCTACTAGCCGGCGTCACCGCTCCGGTCACGCAGGAACCGCTCGATGTCGGCGATCAGGTCGTCGCCGGACGGGAGGCGCGACTCGTCGACCATCGACTCCAGCCGCTCCACGTACGCACGCGTCGTCTCGTCGGCGGCCGCGGCGGCATCGAGGCGGACTCGGAGGTCGCGGGCCTCCTCGACCAGGCCGCCGTGCGGCAGATCGACGTCCAGGTGCCGCTCCACCGCGCGCAGCAGCTCCACCGACGCGAGGGCGTACGGGCCGCTGACGTAGTGCGGGATCTGGGCGAAGTAGCCCACGGCCGCGAGCCCTGCGTCGCCCGCGGCCATCTCGAGGGTCGACAGCGCAGCCGCGGGGACGCGGAGGAGCCCGGTTGGTCCTGCCGTGACGCCGCCCTTCAGGAGCCCGGCCCGCACCTCGGTGCCGAGGATCGGCACGGGCCGCGTGTGGGGAACGGCGGCGGGGATCGCCCCCAGGCTCACCCAGCCGCGGACGTCGAGACGCTCGAGCAGCTCCAGCGTCTCCTTCCCGAACCGCTGCCACCGGTCGTCCGGCTCCGCTCCGGAGAGGATGAGGAGGTCGCGGCCCCCGAGGTTCGCGTGCTTGAGCGTGACGGACGGCCAGGTGAGCGACGACAGGCGCCCGTCACGGATCTCGAGGGTCGGTCGCCGCGACCGGTAGTCGAACAGCTGATCACGATCGAACTCCGCGACGAGCGTCGCCTGCTCCGCGACCGCGTCGAGCGCGTTGGTCGCCGCCGATCCCGCGTCGACCCAGCCGTCGAATGCCGCGAGGACGATAGGCCCGTCGAGCTCGGGGAGAGGACCGACGAGGCGGTACAACGGCATCCTCGAAGCATACGGGGAGCGCTGTCACTGCACCCCTGCACAGACGTCGAGCGCACGATCGGCCGGGTCGCGATAGCCTCGGGGCACCGTCCGGCATCCGAGCCGCCCGACGTTCCAGCCTCGTCCCTCCCACGACCCCCACTCGCGGAGCCCCATGATCGACGAGACGACGCCGCCCGCGCCGGAGATCCCCGCCCTCGACCGCCGCCTGCTCGACGAGCTCGAGGTGGAGGCAGGACGACTCCTCGACCGCCACCTCAAGGTCGCCCAGGAGTGGTTCCCCCACGAATACATCCCCTACCGGCTGGGGCGCGACTTCGACAAGGAGCCGTGGACGCCGGACCAGCCGCGCCTCACCGGCGTCGCCCAGACGTCATTCGAGGTGGGCCTGCTGACCGAGGACAACCTGCCCTCGTACCACCGCCTGATCCACGGCATGTTCGGCAAGGGCGACGGCGCCTGGCTCAACTGGGTCGGCCGCTGGACCGCCGAGGAGGGTCGCCACGCGATCGTGCTCCGCGACTACCTCACCGTGACCCGCAACATGGACCCGATGGTGCTCGAGCGCGGCCGGATGTCGCAGCTCCAGCAGGGATATGACCGCGACTCGCCCGACACGCTGCACGGGCTGGCGTACGTCGCGTTCCAGGAGCTCGCCACGCGCATCGCGCACCGCAACACCGGGCGCTACTCGGACGACCCGGTGGCCGACCGGATCATGGTCCGCATCGCCGCCGACGAGAACCTCCACATGGTCTTCTACCGGGACATCCTCAAGGCGGCGATCACGATCGAGCCCTCGGCGTCGGTACGGGCGATCGTCGACGAGATCCTGAAGTTCGAGATGCCGGGTGCCGGCATCCCGGGGTTCCTGCGCAAGGCCGCGGACATCGCGAAGGCCGGCATCTACGACCTCCGCGTCCACCGCGATGAGGTCCTGCTGCCGATCATCCGCTACTGGGGCCTGTTCGAGCTGTCGGGCCTCGACGCCGCGGCCGAGGACGCTCGCCGGCGGCTCGCCGAGCACCTCGAGAAGCTCGATGCCGCCGCGACGCGGTTCGAGGAGCGGCTCGCGGTGTCGAAGGTGCCGCGCATCAGCCCCACGACCTAGGAGCGACGCGCGGCGCCGGCCATCAGCCGAGCCGGCGGATCCGCTCTCCCGGCATCGCTCGCGCCGCAGCGCTCGTCGGGCCGGGCTGGTGACCGGCGTGCGGGGCGCGGGATTGGGACGGCGCGGGGCGTGCCCCCCCGTGGCCGTGGGAACGGTCCCCGCTGCGGGGCTGCCCGGTCCCGCCCATCGGGGCGCCGTTTCCGAACCCGGTACCCGGCGCGCCCGACCCCGCGTTCCGTGGCCGGCGACGCCTGCCACCCGCGCCCTGGCAGCGCGACGGGGACTGGCTCCCCGGTCGCGACACGAACGAGTCGTCTGCTCGCCCCTCGCCGCCACGCGGCTGACCGCCGCTGCGACCGGCGCGGACGCCGGCCCGTCCGGGCGCGGATCGCGGACCGACTGAGGACGTGCCACCCCGGCGGCCACCACCGTTGGCCGCCCGGTTCGCGGCCGTCTCGGCGCGCTCGGCCGGCGTCGACCGGAGCCGGATGGGCTGCGGCCGCTGGGAGCGGTCGGGCTCGAAGCCCGCGATCGTCTCGGATGGGATGGCGCGCCGCAGCAGCTGCTGGATGGCCTGGATGAGCGGCTGCTCGTCGATGCACACGAGCGAGATCGCCTGGCCGCCGACCCCGGCCCGCCCCGTCCGGCCGATGCGGTGGACGTAGTCCTCGGGGACCATCGGCAGCTCGAAGTTGATCACGTGCGGGAGCTGCTCGATGTCGATGCCGCGCGCGGCCACGTCCGTCGCGACGAGCAGGTCGACTCGGCCGGCCTTGAAGCCGTCGAGGGCGCGGACGCGCTGCGCCTGGCTCTTGTTGCCATGGATCGCGGCGGCGCGGATGCCGTCCTTCTCGAGCTGGAGGGCGAGGCGGTTCGCGCCGTGCTTCGTGCGGGTGAACACGAGCGCCTGCTTGACGCGGCCGAGGGCCACCAGCTCACGCAGGAGGTCGCGCTTGCGCTCGCGGTCGACCGGGATCACGAGCTGGTCGATCAGCTCCGTCGTCGTGTTGCGCGGCGTGACCTGGATGCGGGCCGGGTCGTGGAGGAGGCCGTCGGCGAGGCCGCGCACCTCGTCCGAGTAGGTGGCCGAGAACAGCAGGTTCTGGCGTTGCGCGGGAAGCAGCGCGAGGATCTTCCGGATATCCCGGATGAACCCCATGTCGAGCATCCGGTCGGCCTCGTCGAGGACGAGGATCTCGACGGCGGACAGGTCGATCGTCCGCTGGCTGACGTGATCGAGCAGGCGACCGGGCGTCGCCACGACGAGCTCGGGGCCCGCGCGAAGCTTCGTCAGCTGCGGGCCGAACCCGACGCCGCCGTACACGGTCGCGGATCGCAGCGGCCGGTGCCGGCCGTATGTGCGGACGCTCTCCTCGACCTGGATCGCCAGCTCGCGAGTCGGCACGACGACGAGGACGCGGACACGATGTCGCTTCTCGCCGCCGTCGCGTCGCGTGGCGTGGAGGGTCTGGATGATCGGCAGCACGAAGGCAGCCGTCTTGCCGGTGCCGGTCTGTGCGCCGGCGAGGACGTCACGGCCATCCAGGACCGCGGGGATCGCGGCGGCCTGGACGGGGGTGGGCACCGTGTAGCCCTCATCGGCCACGGCGCGGAGCAGCTCGGGCGACAGCCCGAGACCATCGAAGGACATGAGGAGAGACGCTCCTGAAGGGGCCCATCCCGCATCGCGGGGCCCGGTCAGGGCGCTGGAAGGTGGATCGGGATCAGGCGGTCGAACAGACCGCGGGCGCTGACCGGGGCGCCCATCGAGCACGAACTTACGCGACCATCCTACCGGATCGGCGCTCGCCGTGCCGGAAACCGCGGGGCGAGGAGCCGCTGTGACTGGACCACGCGAGCCCATCGGGGCGATCCTTCATCCGCCACGGGCAGTTGCACGACTGCCCGACCACTCGATGGACTGGGGGTCCACATGCTCGGTTCGCTCGGCCGCCTACTCGCGGCGCTCCTGTTCGGCTTGTTCCTGTTCGTCGTCGCCGCCATGGGTCTCGCATTCCTCAAGCGACGCGACGCGGTTCCCCAGGAGCCCGACGCCGACGAGGTCGATCTCGTCGCCTCGTTCGGTCCGCTCGACTATCGCAGCACCGCAACGGCGTTCCGTGGCGGCCGTGTCGATACCTGGTTCGGCGGCGGCGTGCTCGACCTGCGCCACGCGACGCTCGACCCCGCCGGCGCGACGATCGAGGTCAACGCGCTGTTCGGCGGCGGGAACCTGCTCGTTCCCGAGGACTGGAACGTCGAGACGAAGATCGCGGGGATCGGCGGGATCGGCGACGCGCGACCGGCGCGTGACCGCTCGCCGGACGCGCCGACGCTGCGTGTGGAGGGCGTCGCGATCTTCGGCGGCTGGGGCATCACGTCCGAGCCGCAGGACGAGCGCGGGGACGACGTCCTCGCGCCCGTCTGAGGGTCGATGAGCTAGGAGAAGAACTCGCCGCCGGTGACGGCGATCACCTCGCCCGTGATGTAGCTCGACTCGGGCGAGGCGAGGAACACGAACGCGGGGGCGAGCTCGGCGGGCTGCGCCGGACGCCCGATCGGCGCCTGCTGTCCGAAGGTCGAGTTGCTCTCCGGGTCGGAGGTCGCGACGACGAGCGGCGTCCAGACCGGCCCGGGGGCCACGACGTTCACGCGGATCCCCTGCTGGATGCACTCCGCGGACAGGGCCTTGGAGAACGTCACGATCGCGCCCTTCGTCGTCGCGTAGGCGAGCAACGAGGCCGAGGGGTTCTTTGCCTGGATCGAGGCGGTGTTGATGATCGACGCGCCGGGCTCCATGTGGGGAAGGGCCTCCCGGCACAGGAAGAACATGCCGGTCACGTTCGTTCGCAGCGTTCGCTCCCACTCGTCGGTGGGGACGTCCGCGATCGACTCGCGGCGCTGCTGGTAGGCGGCGTTGTTGACGAGGACGTCGAGCCGGCCGAGCTCGTCCCGGGTCTGCTCGACGAGCGACCGCGCGAACGCCTCGTCCCCGATATCGCCGGGGGCGCGGATCGCACGCCGGCCCTCGGCCTCGACGAGGCGGATCGTCTCGTCGGCATCGCCGTGGGCCTCGAGGTAGCTGACGACGACGTCGGCGCCCTCGCGGGCATAGGCGATCGCGACGGCGCGGCCGATGCCGGAGTCGGCGCCGGTGACGAGGGTCGCGAGGCCGGCGAGCCTGCCGTTGCCGACGTACGACTCCTCCCCGTGGTCGGGGGCCGGGTCGAGCTTCGAGTCGGTCTCGCCGGGCATCTGCTGTGCCTGCTTCGGGAACGGCGGCTGCGGGCCCGCGCTGCGCGGATCGACGAGCTGGCGGGTCGTGGTGGTGGTGGGCTGCGCCATTGGATGACTCCGGGACGGTTGCGGTGGACGCGGCCAGCCTCGCCCGTGCCCCGACGCGCCCGGGCGGCGGTCCACCGCGCTTGCCTTGCATCCGGGTGCCGATCCCGACGTCGGCGCGGAGGGGCGTCCGGGCGAGGTGCGTGGGCGGCAACAGGGCGCCCACGGCCCGGTCAGGGCCGGTACCGTGTCGGGACGTCGAGAGGGCACGAGCGAGGGCGCATGATCCGGAGGACCCCGTTCCACGAGCGCACCGACGCGCTCAACGAGACCGGCCTGTGGAGCCACTGGTCCGGCTACCTGGCGGCCGAGAAGTACAGCCTGTCCGAGAAGTTCGAGTACTTCGCCGTGCGCAACGCCGCCGGCATCTTCGACACGTCGCCGCTGTTCAAGTACCGCTTCACGGGCCCCGATGCCGAGACGTTCCTCGCCGGCGTCCTCGCCCGCGACCCGCGCGCGCTGGCCCCGGGACGCGCGCAGTACACGATCTGGTGCGATGATCGGGGGTACGTCGTGGAGGACGGCGTGCTCCTCAGGCACGCCGCGGACGACTTCGTGCTGACGGCGGCCGAGCCGAACCTGGCGTACTTCGCGGATCTCGTCGGGCGCGCGACCAACGTCGGGATCGAGGACGTGTCGGAGCGGTGGGCCGTCCTCGCCATCCAGGGCCCGCGGTCGCGCGGCCTGCTCGCGGGGCTCGACGGCGCGGTCGAGCGGCTCGACTACTTCCAGCTCGCGAAGGCACGGATCGCCGGACGGAAGGTGACGGTCTCACGGACGGGCTTCACCGGGGACGTCGGGTACGAGGTCTGGGCGAAGGCCGATGACGCGCTCGCCGTATGGGATGCGATCTGGGAGGCGACCCGCGGCAACGGCGTTTTGCCGTTCGGTCTCCAGGCGCTGTACATGACCCGGATCGAGGCGGGATTGCTGCTGCTCGACGTCGACTTCCACAACAGCCGCTTCGCATGGACCGATGCCGATCGCGTGACGCCGCACGAGCTCGGCCTCGGCTGGATGCTGCGCGGCGTCGCCGAGGACGACCGGCGGTTCATCGGCCGGGACGCGATCCGCCGCGAGCTCAGTGGCGGGACGTCCCGCTTTCGCACCACGGGGCTGGTCGTCGAGTGGCGAGACTGGGATCGGGTCCACGACGACGCCGGCCTCATCCCGCCCAAGAACCACACGCCGGTCCAGGAGGAGATGTACGTGTACGACGACGAGGGGGCGCAGGTCGGGTATGCGACGAGCTTCATGTACTCGCCCGTGCTGCAGCGACACATCGCGATCGCCCGCGTGCCGGTCGCCGCGGCGACGCCGGGCACGAAGGTCAACCTCGAGATCCCCGTGAGCCATCACTACGTCCACGTGGGTGCGCAGACGGCGCGCATGCCCCTCTACAACCCGGCACGGAAGACGGCCTGAACCATGAGCAAGAAGGACACGAGAGAGGCCCGGACGTACGACGCGATCGTCGTCGGCGGGGGCCACAACGGGCTCACCAACGGCGCGTACCTCGCGAAGGCCGGCCTGAGGGTCCTGATCCTCGAGCGGCGCCATGTGGTCGGCGGTGCCGCGATCACCGAAGAGCTGTGGCCCGGGTTCTCGTTCACGACGTTCTCGTACGCGCTCAGCCTGCTGCGGCCAGACATCATCCACGACCTGGAGCTGGTGAAGCACGGCTTCATGCCGCTCCTCATGTCGTCGACGTTCGCGCCGATGGAGAACGGCGACTACCTGCTCATCGGGCAGGACCATGGCGTCAACCAGCGCGAGATCGCCCGGCACTCGACACACGACGCGGACGCGTACGACCGCTTCAACCACGACCTCACCAAGGTCCTGCAGGCGCTCAAGCCGCTCATCGACAACCCGGCGCCGAACCTGTTCACCGAGGACCCCGAGGAGCAGCTCGCCTGGGCCGGCCTGCTCGGCCGGTTCAGGGCGCTGCCCAAGGACGTCCTCCACAACGCGGTCCGGCTGCTGACCGGCTCCGCCGCCGACTTCCTCGACGACTACTTCGAGAGCGACATCCTCAAGGGCTACCTCGCCTCATCGTCGATCATCGGCACGAGGGTCGGGCCGTACTCGCAGGGGAGCGGCCTCGTGCTGCTGTACCACCTGCTCGGCGAGCACGACGGCGAGTTCGGCGCGTGGGCGTTCCACAAGGGCGGCAACGGCGGGTTCACGCAGGTGCTGTCGAGGGCGGCGGCGGCATACGGGGCCGACATCCGTCTCGAAGCGCCCGTGGCGAGCGTCCGGACGCGGGACGGGCGGGTGCGCGGCGTGGTCCTGGAGGACGGGTCCGAGTTCGACGCGCCGGTCGTCGTGTCGGCGCTCGATCCGCGACGGACCTTCACCGAGCTCGTCGACCCGCGCGAGCTGCCCACGGACCTCGTGGAGACGATCGGGCGCTTCCGGTTCCAGGGCACGAGCGCCAAGGTGAACTTCGCGCTGGACGGCCTACCCACGTTCCCGGCCCTCGCCGGTCGCGACGACCATCTCCGGGGCTTCACGAACATCGGGCCGTCGATGGAGTACCTCGAGCGGGCGTTCGACGAAGGCAAGTACGGCTGGTACTCGTCGCGGCCGTACCTCGACTGTGCGATCCAGTCGACGATCGACCCCGACATGGCGCCGCCCGGAAAGCACGTGATGTCGTGCTTCGTCCAGTACGCCCCCTACCACCTCAAGGGGAGCGACTGGGACACCGAGAAGGAGAACCTGGGCGCCACCGTCCAGCGGACCGTGGAGTCGTTCTTCCCTGGATTCTCGGATTTGATCCTGCATCGTGAGGTCGTCACGCCGCTGCACATCGAGCGAACCGTCGGGCTCTCCGAGGGCAACATCTTCGCCGGGGAGTTCCTCGCGCCGCAGATGTACTTCTTCCGTCCGGCGCCCGGCTACAGCCAGTACGCCACCCCGCTCGACGGCTACTACCAGTGCGGCTCGGGCACCCACCCGGGTGGCTGCGTGATCGGCTCGCCTGGCCGACTGGCCAGCCAGCGGGTGCTGCGCGACCTCGGCCGCTGACCCCCGCCCGAGTGGCCGGTGGGACTGCTGAGACCGACGACGCGAGGCACGTTCCTGCTAGGTCGCGATGGCCTGCTCGGTCCAGCTCCGGAGCAGCGCGTCGCGGCGGGCGGCGAGCTCGGTCACGGCCTCGACGAACCTGAGGGTGCTGTCGCCGACCTTGACGTCGTCGAAGTAGTGGTGCCGCATCGCGATGCGCGCGAGGTGCAGCTCGTCGTGCTCGAGCCGGG
>DATFQL010000010.1:0-16748 GCA_035264305.1 Candidatus Limnocylindrales bacterium
CTCAGGTTCGACCCGCCGCTCCAGTGGTTCGAGCGCTGGGTGCTCGACGATGGAGTCGAGCTCGGCGGCTTCGCGCTGCGCCCGGGATCGCGTGTCGCGCTCGTGATCGGCGCCGCGAACCGGGACCCGCGCCGGTTCGCGGAGCCGGATGGATTCGACATCCGCCGGCGCGACGGCGGCCACCTGTCATTTGGCGGCGGGATCCACTTCTGCATCGGCGCCCCGCTCGCCCGGCTCGAGCTGGAGGCGACCATCGGGGAGCTCCGGCGGACCGAGCCGCAGCTCCGAATCCTGCCCGGCGCCGAGCGTCGCCCGACGTTCCAGTTCCGCGGCTGGGCCCGACTGCCGCTCGAGCTGCACCACTGATGTCCCGGCCATGACCGTGGATCCGACGATCCTCGTGGTCGGCAGCACGATGATCGACCTCATTGCCTACGCCGACGTCCTGCCCGAGGCAGGCCAGACCGTCGTCGGCACCGGATTCGCGATGGGGTTCGGTGGCAAGGGCGCGAACCAGGCGGTCGCCGCGGCCCGTTTCGGCGCCCGGGTGTCGATGGTCAACTGCCTCGGCGACGACAGGTCCGGCGAGGACACGCTGCGCAACTTCGAGGCGCAGGGCGTGGACGCGACGTGGGTGCGGCGCGTGCCCGGCTCGTCCGGCGTGGCGCCGATCTGGGTGGACGCTGCGGGCATGAACCGGATCATCTGCGTGCCGGGCGCGAACGACGCGACCAGCCCCGAGCTCGCCGTCGAGGCGTTCGAGGCGGTCCGCCCCGCGGTCGTCGTTGCCCAGTTCGAGACGCCGCAGGCGACGACCGCAGCCGTGTTCGCCGGGGCACGGGCGGCGGGCGCCACGACGGTGCTCAATCCCGCGCCCGCTGCGCCGATCGAGGAGGCCGTGATCGAGATGACCGACTGGCTCGTGCCCAACGAGCACGAGTTCGCGCTCGTCGGGGGCGGCTCGCTGGGTGGGGACGCCGCGGTCGAGGACGAGCTCCTCGCCGGCCTCGCGGCGCGTCTCGGCGTGTCACTCGTCGTGACCCTCGGCGAGCGGGGCGCGGCGATCGTGGCGGACAGTGGCAGTGTTGCTCGCGTCCCGACACCTGCCGTACGGGTCTCGGACACGACCGGCGCGGGGGACGCCTTCGTCGGGGCGTTCGTCGTCGGGCTCGCGTCCGGCTGGGACCCGGTTGCCGCGGCCCGGCTCGGCTGCCTCTTCGCCGCCGACAGCGTGACTCGGCCTGGGACGCAGTCGTCGTTCGCGACGCGGGAGGCGGCGGCCGCGATCCGCTCGGCGGCGCAGTCTTGACAAGGACCCGGTGCGCATTGCAATGCCGATGTAATGGCACGTCGCGCCTCCTCGACGCCACAATCCGCGCGTCGTGAGCCTGCAGCCGGCGTCCGTCTCCGCCGTCCCGTCGCCCGTCGACCAGGCCCTCGATGCGGTCCCGGTCGGCGTGGCGATCCTCGATCGCGAGCTGCGCGTGAGCCACGCCAACGCCACGCTCGTTCGCCAGCTCCGGACGGACGGCCCGTCGATCGTCGGGCGAACGTTCGGCGAGCTGCTCCCGACGCTCAGCGCCGCGGACCTCGCCCGGCTGCATGCAGTCGCGCGCGGACGCGCCCGGAACGCCGAGCTGGAGCTTGGGAGCCCGCCCGCACCGCCGGGTACGAGCGGTCCGGCACGAACCGGGGGCGACAGGGTCGACGACGAGGGGACGCTCCTCGCGTCGGCTCGCCCGCTGGTCGGGGATGACGGGACGCCTGGCGGCGTGGTCGTGACGATCCAGGACGTGTCCGACGAGCGCAGGCGGTCGCGCTACGTCGGGGCGCTGCAGGCTCTCGCCTCCGGACTCGGGGCGGCCGTCGCGCCCGAGGACGTCGCGTCCACCGTGCTGGGTGCGGTGCTGGGGACGCTCGGCGCCGACCGGGGGGCGGTATCGCTCGTCACCGCGGACGGACGGCACCTCGACGTCGTGGGCTCGCAGGGGTACCGCGCCGACGAGCTGACGCGGGACAGGCTGCACCGATCGATCGATGCCGACGATCCGCTCGCCGAGGTGAGCCGCTCGGGCGAGGCGCTCGTGTTCGAGACCGATGCCGAGGTTCACGCGCGCTTTCCGCGCTTCGAGCGCCGGCGGCAAGGCGGAGGAGCGCTCGCTGCGGTCGGGATGCCGCTCGCGCGCGTGCCTACCGGCGGGATCATCCTCGCCTGGCCGAGCGAGCGCGCCATCGGCGAAGCCGACCGCTCGTTCCTCGAGGCGTGCAGCCGCCTCGCGGGGCAGGCGCTCGGGCGGGTGCGGACGGAGATGCTCGCCCGGCAGCGGTCCGCGAGCGTCGCCGCGACGTTGGCGGCGATCGCCGGCGAGGTCGAGCCCGAATCGATCGCCCGCACCCTCCTCCGGGCCGCGATGCCGGGTGCGGCCGCACAGTGGGGCGCGGTCCGGGTGCTGACCGAGGACGCGACGTCCACGACGCTGCTCGCGCGCGAGGGCTTCCGGCCGGAGGTGCCCGCGGCGGACGTGCTGCCACTCGATGCCCGGCTGCCCTCGGTCCAGGCGATCCGCGACGGGCGCGAGGTCCTCGTCCCGGACCTCGCCGCCGCGGCCGAGCGGTGGCCCGCATACGCTCCCGCGTTCCTCGCCGAGGGCCAGCGCGCGTCCGCCAGCGTCCCCATCGTCCGCAACGGGCTCACGATCGGGTGCCTGACCCTCGGGTTCGCGTCACCGCAGCCGTTCGACGAGACGCAGCTCGCGTATGTCCGCGCGCTCGCGGAGGCGACGTCCTCAGCCCTCGATCGGGCACGCCTCACCGAGTCCGAGCGCCAGTCCCGGCAGCTGCTGACCGCCACGCTCGATCAGCTCCCGATCGGCGTGTTCGTCGCCGAGCCGTCGCGTGGCCTCACCTTCCAGAACCAGGAGGTCGAGCGGATCCTCGGCATGCGGCTCCCGCTGGGACCGCTGACCGACCTCGTCATCAAGCGCTCGGACGTGGACGGACGTTCACTGCCCGTGGACGAGTGGCCGATCACGCGGGCACTGATGCGCGGAGAGACGGTCCTCGCCCACGAGTCCCAGTTCGAGCGGCCGGATGGCCAGACGATCATCGTGCGCACGGCGGCGAGGCCGGTCATCGGCGGCGACGGGCGCGTCCAGGCGGCGGTGTCCGTGTTCTCGGACGTGACGAGCGAGCGCGCCGCGGACGAGGCCCGTGAGGCGTTCCTCGGCGTCCTGTCCCACGAGCTGCGCACGCCGGTGACCGCGATCTACGGCGGCTCGATGCTCCTCGCCCGTCACCGCCACGACGTCCCCGAGACGCTGGAGCCGGTGGTCGACGACGTCGCGGCCGAGAGCCTCCGGCTGCTCCGCCTCGTGGAGGACCTGCTCGTCATCGCCCGCGTCGAACGCGGCCTGCCGGTCGCCGCGAGGGAGCCTGTGCTCGTGCAGCACGTGGTGCGCCGGGTCGTCGCCGAGGAGGCGCGCCGCTGGCCGGATGCGGTGTTCACGTCGACCCTCGCGCCCGGCCTGCCGCCGGTGCTCGGCGACTCCGGGCAGCTCGAGGTCGTGCTGCGCAACCTTCTCGGCAACGCGGCGAAGTACGGGTCGACAGGCGCGCACGTGACCGCCGAACGCATCGACGGCGGCGTCCGCGTGACGGTCGAGGACGACGGCCCAGGTCTCGACCTGGCGCCCGACCAGCTGTTCCGCCTGTTCCAGCGCGGGCGGACGGCGGCACGCCGCGCCTCGGGGTCCGGCATCGGCCTGTTCGTCTGCCGCGCGCTGATCGAGGGCATGGGCGGCCGCATCTGGGCCGAGAACCTCCCGGACGGCGGCGCCGCGTTCCACTTCGAGCTGGTGCCCGACGAGTCGGCGGACGCCTGACCCCGGCGCGCGACCGGCGTACGATCGGCCGATGCCGCCCAAGTCGAGGACGCCCAAGGCGCCCAAGCCGCCGAAGCCGTGGCGCCGGGAGGAGGGCGTCTACCGCTCCGCCGATGACCGGTTCACCATCGAGGCCGGCGGCGCGGGCCGCTGGTTCCTCACCGACGCGGAGGCGCTTGACGAGCTCGGTCTGGCGCGGACGCTCGGGCCGTATGACACGCTCGACGAGGCGAAGACGGCGGCGGACGGGCAGCGGGAGCAGTCGGCCCAGGCGTCGCCACTCGCCGCCCGCCTCGCGGCTGCGAAGTCCGCGCGATCCCCGGTGGCGCGGACGAAGGCGGCGCGCACGGCCGGGAGCCGTCCTGCCGTCCCGTCAGCGGGCGGCGACGCCGACGACGACGGCGAGTCGCGCGGGCTCGACACCGGTGAGGCACGCGACCGAGGCAGCCCCGCTGCCCCGAAGCGCGCCGCGCCCAAGCCGCCCGCGCGGACCTGGATCGAGGAGCTGGAGGACGATGACGCGGAGGCAGCCGACCGGGCCCGTCGGGCCGTCGCGGCGCTCGAGCGGCTCGGGATCGACGATGCCGACGCCCTCGTGCGACGGGACGTCCTCGGCCGGCAGCCGGCGATCGCCGCCCGGCTGCTCGGCCGATCGGTGGCGGAGGCGCTCCGCGGCGCCCTCGACGCGAGCTCGCTCGATGCGGCGGCGAGGGCGGCCATCCCGCGTCAGATGAAGACGCTCCGCGACGCGGACGACGCCGCGCTCGGCGCCTATGCCGCGTTCGTCTCCGCAAGGGTGCTCGACGCCGTGCTCGCCGTCGTGACGGCGACCGATCGCGCCGGCGACGCCGGTCGGGACCTCCCAGGCTGGCGGCTCATCGAACGGCCCGCGACTCGCGACGGCAGCGACGCCCTTCCGCGGCGGCTCATCGTCACGCCGTCGGACGTGACGGAGCCCTGACCGGCCTCATCCTCCCCGCTCGTCGCGCTCCATGATGTCCCGGTAGATCAGGCCCCCGAGCACGATCGTCAGGAGGCCGATCAGCGCGCCGATCACCGGCATCGCGCCCGACTCGCGGACCTGGGTCTCCATCGGGAGCAGCACGAGCCACGTGATGAGCCCCATCACGACTGCCGCCGCAACGAGCGAGCCGATGAAGATCCCGACCCGCCGGATGATCCCGACCACCATGTCGACCCCAACCCGAAGTGGCGCGGAGCATCCGGCCCCGTGCACCCGACGTCAAGCGGGGTTCTCCCGCTAGGCGACGGCGTTCGCCTCGGCTTCGAGGGCGGCCTCGATGAGCGACTCGCGCCGGCGGTGGAGGGACCACTCGAGGCCCGCGGGGTACCAGTGCGGACGGAGCTGGCGGAGGATCGCCGGGTGAAGCGTGCCGATCTCGTGCCGCGCGTGGTCGCGTGCCTCCGCCAGCGTCGGCACGTCGTAGACGCGCTCGCCGCGCCGGAACACCGGCACGAGGACCTCCTTCGCCGTCCACGCGGCGTCGATCGTCATCCGGTGATGCGAGTCGGCGGGATCCACGATGACGCGCGAGCCGTCCAGGTCGTGCAGCTCGTCCCAGATCAGGTCCGCGCGCGCCGTCCCGTCGGCGTCGTAGAACCGCCGGACGCCGAGCCTGCCGGGCACGGTGATCTTGGCCGTGTCCGAGCTGACCTTCACCGGCGTCCGCCACGTGTCGCCGTCCTGGATCGCCGTCAGCTTGTACACGCCCCCCAGCGCGGGCTGGTCGTAGCACGTGACCAGCTTCGTCCCGACGCCCCAGATGTCGATCCGGGCTCCCTGGGCCTGGAGCGACTCGATCGTCTCGGGGTCGAGGTCGTTCGAGGCGATGATCTGCGTCTCCTCGAACCCGGCCGCGTCGAGCATCTCCCGGGCGCGGTTCGAGAGATACGCGAGGTCCCCCGAGTCGAGGCGGATGCCCGCCAGCTTCTGGCCTCGCTCGCGCAACCGTCGCCCGGTGTCGATCGCGTTCCCGACTCCCTCCACCGAGTCGTACGTGTCCACGAGCATCACCGCGTTGCCCGGCATCACCTCGGCCCACGCGTCGAACGCCTCCTGCTCGCTCGCGAACGACAGGACCCAGCTGTGGGCGTGGGTGCCGCGCACCGGGATCCCGAACAGGCGGCCCGCGAGCACGTTGGACGTCGCGAAGCAGCCGCCGAGGTACGCCGATCGCGAGGCGGTGAGGCCGCCATCGGGACCCTGCGCGCGACGGAGGCCGAACTCGAGGACCGGCGAGCCGCCCGCGGCGAGCGTGACGTGCGCGGCCTTGGTCGCGGCGAGGGTCGGGAAGTTGACGAGGTTGAGCAGCGCGGTCTCGAGGAGCTGGGCGTGGAGCAGCGATCCGCTGACGCGCACGAGCGGCTCGTGCGGGAACACGACCGTCCCCTCGGGGACGGCGTCGACGTCGACCTCGAGGCGGAGATCGGCGAGGTAGGCGAGGAAGGCAGGCTCGAACAGCGGCCGGTCGTCGGTCCCGCGCAGCCCCTCGAGGTGGACGAGCTCCTCGCGCGTGAACCGGAACCGCTCGATGAACGCGACGATTCCCTCGAGGCCGGCCGCGACCGTGAATCCACCACCGAACGGTGCCGAGCGGAAGCTGAGGGTGAAGATCGCCTGCTCGTCGGTCCGCCCGAGCTTCCAGTACCCCGCGGCCATCGTGAGCTCGTAGAGGTCCGTCATGGTCGCCGGCGGCACGGGGTATCCGGGCAGCCGCGACGCCCCGGCTGTCTCGCTCATCGCTGCCCTCTCCTCGCGTGCACGGGCCCATCGTGGCGCATGCGGTCGTGCCCGCGCCAGCCCGTGGCATGATCCGCCGGATGGACCCCCAGCCAACGACGCTCCCCACCGATCGTCAGGCGGTCGCCGACCGCGTGCGTGCCGTCAGCGGCGTCCCGTGGCGCCGCCTGTTCGGCTACCTCCGGCCCCACCTCGCGCCATTCTCCGTCGCCATCGTCGCCCTGCTCATCGGGTCCGGCCTCGGCCTGCTGGTTCCGCTGGTCATCGCGGGCCTGGTGACGCAGGTCGTCGCCGGCGGCGACTCGGCCGGTCTCGACCGGCTCATCGCCGGGCTCGTCGTGCTGTTCCTGGCCCAGTCGCTCGGCGGCCTCGTCCAGTCGTACCTGCTGGGCGTGGTGGGGGAGCGGATGGTCGCCCAGCTGCGCGGCGAGCTGTTCGACCGACTCGTGACGCTGTCCCTCGACTTCCATGGCCGCAACCGCGTCGGCGAGCTCGTGTCGCGGCTCTCGTCGGACGTGACGCTCATCCGCACGATGCTCACCCAGACGACGACCTCGTTCCTGTCGTCGCTGATCGGGCTCGTGGGCTCGATCGTGATCCTGTTCACGCTCAGCCCGACCCTCCTCCTCATCGCGGTGCTGCTCGCGCCGGCGCTGCTCGCTGTGGCGATCGTGTTCGGGCGGCCGCTGCAGCGGATCTCGACCCAGGTCCAGGACGCCATCGCGCACAGCACGGCCACGGCCGAGGAGGCGCTCGGGGGGATCCGGGTGGTGAAGAGCTACGTCCGCGAGGGATACGAGCACGAGCGCTACGCAGCGGACCTCGCCGGCGTCGTGGCGTCGGGGTCGCGCCTCGCGCTGTGGCGCGCGCTGTTCGGGGCGGTCATGGGCTTCCTGGGGTTCGGCGCCATCGCGGTCCTGCTCTGGTACACCGGCCACGAGGTCATCGACGGGCGGCTCTCGATCGGCACGCTCACCGGGTTCCTGCTGTATGGCGTGACGATCGGGGCGAGCCTCGCGACGATCGCCGGGCTGTACGGCCAGCTGCGCGAGGGCACCGGCGCCGTCCAGCGCGTGTTCGAGATCATCGACACCCAGCCGACCGTTCTCGATGCGCCAGACGCCGTCGAGCTGGGCCCCGTCGCCGGGCGGATCGAGCTCGATCGAGTGACGTTCGCCTACGACGGTGAGCGGACGGTCCTGCGCGATCTCGAGCTCCACGTGCCAGCGGGCGAGGTGCTCGCGCTCGTCGGGCCGTCCGGCTCCGGCAAGACGACCCTGGTCGGCCTCATCCCCCGGCTGTGGGACGTCACGCGGGGAACGATCCGGATCGACGGACAGGACGTGCGACGGGTGACGACCGCGAGCCTGCGGGCGCAGGTCGGGCTCGTCCCCCAGGAGGCGACGCTGTTCGGGGGGACGGTCGCGGAGAACATCCGCTACGGCCGGCTCGAGGCGACGGATGCGGAGGTCGAGGCGGCCGCGCGGGCGGCGAACGCCCACGACTTCATCACGGCGCTCGCCGCGGGCTACGACACGCCGGTCGGCGACCGCGGCCAGCGGCTGTCAGGGGGCCAACGGCAGCGGATCGCGATCGCCCGGGCGATCCTCAAGGACCCGCCGATCCTGCTCCTCGACGAGGCCACGTCCTCGCTCGACAACGAGTCGGAGCGCCTCGTGCAGGAAGCGCTCGACCGACTCATGCAGGGCCGGACTACGCTGATCATCGCGCACCGGCTCTCGACCATCCGGGCCGCGCACCGGATCGTGGTCCTCGACGACGGCTGGCTCGTGGAGCTCGGCACGCACGACGAGCTGCTGGCGCGCGACGGCCTCTACGCCAGGCTGTGGCGGCTCCAGTTCAGCGAGGGCGTGCTCGACGCGCAGGACGGCCTGTCGGCGCCGATCCCCATCGCCTCCGGCGCGGGGCCGGGCAGCTGACGAGACCCGCGAGGGACTGACCCGAGGCGAGGACGGTCAGCCGAACCAGGTGCGCGTCTCGTCCTCGGTCACCGGCGGCATCGTGAGGACGGACTTGATCGCCTCGTGGGGCATCGAAGTTCGACGCGCCACGAGGGCCGCGATCCGCTCTGGATCCTGGTTGCAGCGTCGCAGCGCTGCTCGATCGAGGCGCGGCCACAGCGCCAGGGCCCGCCGCTCGAAATAGTCGGCGAGTTGTGCTCGTTCCATGCTCATCCCCGAAAACCTGTGTAACTCGTCTGAATCCTGCCCGGCACGCCCGCGCATCGTCAAGCCCGCTGGGAATAACGGGGGCGTCACAAACGGCCCGGTCCCGTGCCCCCGGCGACGTTTGACGGTCCGCACCGTCGCCCGCACCCTGTGGCACGTGCGACGCCCCCCGAGCCAGCCCCTGGTCGTGCTCGCCCTGGTCGTCGCGACGGCGTGTGACGCCGCCCCGGCCCCGCGAGCGACCGAGCCGGAGGGCGGCACGATCGCCCCGTCGAGCGCCGTCGAGTCCCCGGTGCCGGTGCCCGGTCACGAGCTGTACGGCTACCTCCCGTACTGGGAGCTGGACGAGGGGATCGACGCCCATCTGGCCGAGACCCCGCTCACCACGCTTGCGCTGTTCAGCGTGACCCACACCTCGCGTGGGGGGATCAACACGAAAGAGCCGGGCTACCGCGCCATCGCGGGTGATCTCGGCCGGCGGCTCATCGAGGAGGCGCACGAGCGGGGCACCCGGGTGGAGCTCGTGTACACGAGCTTCGGCGACCGCCGGAACACGCGCCTGTTCGAGGATCCGGCGCGCCAGGACGCGATCATCGCCAGCCTTGTCGCACTGGTCGACGAGACGGGCACGGACGGCATCAACGTCGACGTCGAGTCGCTCGACCCTGCGCTGATCCCCGCCTTCGGCGCGTTCGTCGGCCGGTTGCGCGACGCCGTACTGGCCGCCGACGACGATGCGACGGTGTCGGTGGCGACAGGCGGCGGCCCGACGGGCGCGGCCATGGCGAGAGCGGCCGCGGAGGCTGGCGCGGACCGGATCTTCCTGATGGGCTACGACTACCGCGTCGCGTCATCCTCCCCGGGAGCATCTGCACCGCTCGACCGGTCCGACGGCGGGCAGCGCAGCCTCCGCTGGTCGCTCGACCTCTATCAGGCGCTCGGTGTGCCAGCCGAGCGCCTCCTGCTCGGTCTGCCGCTCTACGGGCTCACGTGGCCGGTGGCGGGGCCTGTGATCGGCGCGCCCGAGACCGGGCGCGGCGATCATTGGATCCCCTCGGAGCACCGCGACATCCTCGGCGACGACGGCATCGAGCCCACCCGCGACGACGTCGAGCAGGTCGACGTGTACCTCCGCGCATCCGACGGGACGTGGGGCGCCCCGACGCCGGACGCGTCGGTCGACCCGGCAGACCTCCAACGCACCTGGAACGCGATCTACGTCGACTCGCCGGACACGCTCGCGCTCAAGCTCCGGCTCGCGAACGACCGAGGGCTCGCCGGGGGAGGGTTCTGGGCGATCGGGTACGAGCGCGACCTGCCGGGATATCGCGAGCTGATGGAGGCGTTCGGGGGCGGCGACGCGCTGCCCTGATCACCGCCGTGGATTGAGGGTTGACACGTCGCGCGTTCGCTGCTTATATAGCCAGCATCTTCTAGAACGTAGTGGTTATACAGATGCCGGCACAGCAGCTCGACGCAGTCTTCGGAGCCCTCGCAGATCCAACCCGGCGGGCGATCCTCGCGCGACTCGCGCAGGGCGACCTGACGGTGGGAGAGCTGGCCGCGCCGTTCACGATGTCGCAGCCCGCCGTCTCCCGGCACCTGCGGGTGCTGGAGGAGGCCGGCCTGATCTCGAGATCGAGGCGCGCGACGGCTCGGCTGAGCCATCTCGAGGCCGAGCCGCTGAAGGACGCCTCGGATTGGCTGGCGCGCTATCGCCGGTTCTGGGAGGAGCGGTACGAGCAGCTCGACGACCTGCTCGAGACGCTCAAGCGCACGGCGCCGACGGACGGTGCCGGTTCGGACCTGGACACGCATGGAAAGGACGCCTGACATGACGACCCGCACCGCCGCCCCGATGAAGGTGACTGCCGAGAAGGGGCTCCCGTTCATCGACACCGAGCGTGAGCTCGACGCACCCCGCGATCTCGTGTTCCGCTGCTTTGCGGAGCCGGAGCTGCTCGCCCAGTGGCTGGGACCCAAGCGACTCGAGATGCGGATCGACGAGTTCGACTTCCGCGATGGCGGCCGCTACCGCTACGCGCACATCGAGCCCGACGGGACCGAGTACGGCTTCCACGGTGTGTTCCATGGCCCGCAGACGCCGGACTCGATGACTCAGACGTTCGAGTTCGAGGGTGCGCCGGGGCACGTCTCGCTCGATCACATGGAGCTCGTCGATCTCGGTGACGGCCGGACGCTCGTGCGCTCCCACTCCGTGTTCCAGACCGTCGAGGCACGGGACGCGATGGCCGAGCACGGCATGTCCGACGGCATGGAGCAGGGCTACCAGAAGCTCGACGAGCTGCTCGCGCGGCTCCGGGCGAACTAGCACCGACACGCGAGGGAGACGCGGACGATGGAGTTCAAGCTCGAGGTCGTGGTGATCCCGGTATCCGATGTCGACCGGGCGAAGGCGTTCTACGTCGACGCCTGCGGCTTCAGCGTCGACGTCGACAACTCGCCCTCACCGCAGTTCCGGGTCGTCCAGCTGACACCGCCCGGCAGCGGCTGCTCCGTGACGATCGGCACGGGGATCGCCGCGATGGAGCCGGGCTCGCTCAAGGGCCTCCAGCTGTCCGTCGCGGACATCGACGCGGCTCACGCGCTCTACACGGCAAACGGTGTCCCCGTGACCCCCATCCGCCATCACGACGGGACCGGGTTCGCCGACGGCAAGGGCGGCGACTGGAACTCGTTCTTCTTCTTCGACGATCCGGACGGCAACTCGTGGGCCGTCCAGGACAGTCCCACGATGCGGGCAGCGGCCGGCTGATCGCCCGTTGCTCGAGACACCGCGCCGGGTCTCGTTCCCACGGGAACGGGCCCGGCGCATCCGCACGCTCAGCGCGCGGCGATCCCGAACATCTCGCGGCAGCCGTCGAGTCCGATCACCTCGGCCGCGTCCCGGGGCCTCGCCCGCCACTCGGCGACCGTGATCCTGAACCGCTGCGTCGGGCGCGCGACGCCCTGCGGGGCGAGCTGGCCGAGCCCGTCCTCGACGTACCCGAGGGCCCTCGAGACCCCCGTCGAGCGTGCGTTGTCGAGGAATGCCTCGGTATCCGCTCGGACGGCACCCAGGTGGTCGAACGCGAACGAGAGGATCCCGGCCCGCATCTCCTTGCCCATCCCACGACCCTGGAACGAACGTCCGAGCCACGACCCGGTCCGGATCGTCCGGTACACCGCCATGTCGCGCGCCATGACGCTCTGCGACCCGATCGCCGATCCGTCCAGGAAGACCCCGAGGTTGAGCATCCAGTCATCCGCGTCCCAGGTTCCGCGCATCGCCCAGTGGTGCTGGGCGAAGCCCTGCTCGAACTGGGGACTGGGCGCGGTTGACCAGGCAACCGTGAACGGCATCTCGTCGGGCTCGTGGATCCCCGCGCGCGCAACATCGGCGAGCGCCACGAGCTCGTCATCGGTCGGGAGGCGAAGCTCGAGACGCTCGGTCTGGATCACCAGGTCGAACAGCGGCCACAGCGGGTGCGTCACGCCGCCATCGTGACACGCGGCGATCCGCGGCTGTGATCGCGCGTGCCTGGCGTGCCCCGCGGTTGCGGCCTGCGAGTACGATCCGCGGAAGCGCCGGGCGGCGCGAACGAGGGAGGCAGCTGATGGGAGCCCACGGGCCGCAGTTGGTGGACGGGGTACCGAATGGGATGTTGGCGCTACCCATCTTCATCGTGCTTGCGGTAGTCGGGTTCGCGTGGCTCCATCGGACCCTTGGCATGGATGAGCTGTTGGCACGCGGGCGCTGGCGCTACCGGAGCCCGGATCGGCTCGACCGGATCCAACGGTCGATCCATTCGCTGCTCGTGTGGCCGGGGACGGAGCAGTCGCTGCGCTGGTGGGTTACCCGGATCCAATTCGGCCTGGCGGCAGCCGCCGTGGTCGTTGCGACTGGCGGCGTGCTGGTCCTGATGCAGCCGCCAGACCGCGAGCCGATGCGGATCGAGGCCGTCGGACTCGGCGCGATCGCATGCGCCGGCATCTGGGTGGGCGTCTGGTGGATGCGCCGGATCTACCACGCGCCGCTCGAGATGGACGCCGAGGTCGGCTGGCGATACCGCGACCGCTGAGCCCGGGCTACGCCCGTGGGTCCTGCAGCCCGAGGGCCTCGGTCGCGGCGAGCGCGGCCGGCCACGCGCCCCGATCCTGGTTGCACAGCACGATCACCGTCGCGTTCGCAGCCGGATGATGCGCGACGACGCACGAGACACCTGGATCGCCGCCGTTGTGCCCGACGACCGTGACCCGCCCCTGCTCCACGCCGAGCAGGCAGCCGTAGCCGTACTGCTCGCCGTCATCCGACGCTGAGGCGTGCGGCGTCTGCATGGCGGCGAGGAGGTCCGGTCCCAGCAGCCGCCCGGCGAACAGCGAGTCGACGAACCGGGCGATGTCGCCGCCGGTCGACAGCATGCCGCCGTCCGGCATGCCGCGCGCAGTCAGGCTGAAGACGTTCGTCCGCCGCGACTCCACAGGACCGGCGTCGACTAGATAGCCGGTCGCCATCCGCGCGGGATCTCGGTCGATCTCCTCGACCGCCGTGTCGGTCATGCCGACGGGCCGGAGCACCTCGTCGCCGAGGACCTGCGACCACTCGCGCCCCGTCACGGCCTCGATCACGAGCCCGACCAGCACGAAGTTCGTGTCGCAGTACTCGTACGCAACTCCCGGCTCGCGGATCGGAGGCAGGTCCCGGATCGCGGGCAACAGGTCTGCCGGTGTCCGTCCGCGCCCGGGCGCGGCAGCGATCACCGCTTCGAACGAGTCCCACGTCTCGTCGTCCTCGTCGACGTAGTTCGCCAGGCCCGAGGTCATCGAGAGCAGGTGGTGGAGCGTGTGGGCGGGCGTCAGCGCGCTCGGGCGCTGATCGGCCGGCAGCAGCTCGATCAGCGGCGCGTCGAGGCGGACCTCGCCACGCTCGACGAGCCGAAGCGTTGCGACGGCGAGCGGCCATTTCGCCACCGACGCGACCGCGAAGCGCGTGGTCGCCGCGTTCGGCACGGCGTGTGCGCGCGATGCGAGCCCGGCCGCGTGCTCCAGGACGGTCTGGCCATCCCGGCGGACCAGCACCAGGCCGCTGAACTCGCCGCGGCCGGTTCGTTCGTCGAGCCAGGCGGGCAGCGTATCGAGATCCATCTTCAGGCCTCCACGGGGACGCGGATCGGAGCGACGGAGCGCGCCGCGACGATGACGCACAGGGCGGCGACGGCCGACAGCACGGCTGTGCCCGCCATCGCCACGGGGAGCCCGGGGCCGAGTGAGATCACGCCCATCAGCGGCGGGTAGACGATGGAGCCGACCACGGCGGTCGACGCGAGCACGCTCGTGACGGCGTCGGGACGGCCGTGGATCCGGCCGCCAAGCAGGATGATCCCCGGGAACACCGGCCCGAACGCGAACCCGGCGACGGCGAACAGGCCGATCGACACGTGGACGACCGGGACGAGCACCGCGCCGAGGAGCGCGCCCGCGGCGAGCAGCAGTCCACCGACGGCGAGCGCCTCGGGCGGCTGGCGGTTCCCGAACCGCGCGACGGCGAGGCGGCTGATCGCCATCGCGCCCCAGAACATCGTGAGCGCGGTGGCCGCGAGCCCGATGTCGGCCGCCTCGAGGAACCGGACGAGCCAGCTCGAGACCCCGACCTCGCACGCCACGTACAGCGCGATGCCGACGGCCGCCGCGACGAGCGCCATGCCCGGCCGCAGCCGCGAGGGCGGCAGGCCGAGGGTGCGCGCCGGCCCGTCCATCGGCGCGAGCGCCAGGAGCCCCAGCGCGACCACCCACGCCCCGGCGATGAGGGCCATCGCCACCTGCCACGGCACCTCGACGCCGAGGAGTGCGGCGAGCGCGACCGGGGCGAGGGTCGCCCCCAGGCTGTAGCAGAAGTGGATCGACGTGATGGCTCGCGTCTGGAACGCGCCCGTGAACGCGTACAGGTAGAGCCCCTGCACGCCGACCTCCACGACCCCGCTGCCGAGACCCCGGAGCACGGCCGCGCCGAGGAACACCGACCAGGATGCGGTGAGCACGGCAAGCGAGCCGATGACGAGGAGCCCGATCCCACCGACGAGGACCGGGCGCCGGCCCACACGCGGCACACCCCAGCCGGTGACGAGGCAGCCCGCGAGGAACGCCACGGTGAACAGGAGGTAGGCGGAGCCCATGTCCCCGTCGTTCACGCCGAGTTCCCGCTGGATGTCGCGGATGAGCGCGGGCATCAGGAGCCCGGTCCAACCGAGCGCGACGAAGGCGATCAGGCCGCCGGCGATGACGAGCTGCTGGCCGCTCCGTTCGCTGGGCACCGATCCTCCACGAGACCCGGATCTCGCCGGGTCGCGAGGGATCGGGTCTCCACCGTAGCACCGCTGACCGGCCGGTCAGGCGACGCGGCGACGCTCCCAGACATAGACCTCGCCGCACGCGCACTGGTACGTCCAGCGCTCGACCCGCGGGGCACCGAGGTGCGCGACGACCTCGGGCGTCCGGTCACGCTCCGCCCGCAGCGTCCCGTTCGCGTGGCGGTGGTGGACGACCGGGAACCGCCCTTGATCGATCGTCATGTCCACCAGCCAGCTCGTCATCGCCCGCCACCGCTTCGAATAGAACAGCCGTTCTATCCTACACGTGGGTCGGGTCAGTGCGCGCCCTCGGCGAGGCGCTCGCCGGCCTCGACCCGCAACGGGAGCCGGTTCTCGGCCGGCGTGAGCGGACACGAGAACTTCGGGTCGTACACGCACGACGGGTGATACGCCATGTTGAAGTCGAGGGTCCAGGTGCCGTCGTCCTCGGGCTCGAGGTCGAGATACCGCCCCGCCCCGTAGGTCTCGGTGCCCGTCGTGGCGTCGAGGAACGGGACGAACAGCGAGCTGTCGACGGTCCCGTCGGACCGAGCGAGACGGTATGCGGTGAGCGCCGCGTCCTGCCCGGCGATCCGGAACCGGAACCGCCCGGCGCGCTCTGCCGGCCGCAGCCGACCGTCGGTCGTCGGAATCTGGAACTGGACGGGCTCGTCGCCCTCGTACGGCTCCAGCGCGAGGTCGTCGACGACCCACCGCTCGTCCGCCTCGAAGTAGGGGAGCCCCTCGAACGTCGCGCGTTCCGCCGCGGGGACCGGGCTGCCCGGGGACGACCGGAAGAAGTCGTCCTTGTCGGCTCGATAGGCACGGACCGCGTCCGCGTAGGAGAGGGTGTGGTGATGCTCGTGGTCGTGCGCCATGCGCTCACCGTACGCCGGACCGCAAGGGTCGCCTCGCGAGGGTCGCCTGAACCGCGCCTAACGGCACGACGCCGCGCGGCCTCATGAACCCTCCCGATGCGCTCGCGCGCCACGCTGCCCATGATGCGTTCGATGGTCCCGTCGAACGCCGCCGCGCCCGGTCGTGCGGCCCATCCCACCACCTATGATTCGTGGATGGTCCGTCGCCTCGTCAGCCCCACGCTCGTCGGCCGCGGCGAGGAGCTCCGCGCGCTCGAAGCGGCGCTCGACCAGGCCGTCGCCGGCGCGCCCGTTCACCAGCTGGTCGCGGGCGAGGCGGGTGTCGGGAAGACGCGGCTCGTGCGCGAGACGGCATCCCTCGCCGCCGCCCGTGGCTTCCGCGTCCTGACCGGCGGCTGCGCGGACCTCGGCGAGGGCGGCGTCCCGTACGGGCCCATCGTGGAGGCGCTGCGGACGCTCGTCCGCGGCCTGGAGCCGACGGCCGTGGATGCGATCGTCGGAGACGCCCGCGCCGATCTCGCCCGCCTCGTTCCCGCGCTCGGCGCGGCTCCCGAGCCTGGGACGCCGACCGAGTTCGTCGCGCCGCGGCTGCTCGACGGGGTCCTCGGGGTCCTCCAGCGCCTGGCCGACGCCCGCCCCGTCCTGTTCATCGTGGAGGACCTTCACTGGGCGGATGCGGCGACGCGCGAGGC
>DATFQL010000011.1:0-6462 GCA_035264305.1 Candidatus Limnocylindrales bacterium
CACGTTGAGCAGCGCGATGATCATGAACGAGACGAACGCGAACGCGAGCGTCCCGCCCGAGAGGCCGTCGAGGCCGTCCGTGATGTTGACGCCGTTCGAGGCCGCGACGATCGCGAACGCGCCGAAGGCGACGTAGATCCAGGGCTCCACGAACACGTCGCCCACGAACGGGACGCGGATCCCGGTGATCTGGTACGTGCTCTGGATCTGCCACGCGACGAACAGCGCCACGACCGTCTGCCACAGCAGCTTCTGGCGCGCCTTGATCCCCTCGCCGGTCCGGGCGTTCAGGTAGTCGTCGACCGCGCCCAGCAGACCGACCAGCGCGAGCGTCGCGATCGGGGCGATGACGCCGCCCTGCACCGGCCAGCGCAGCGCGAGGAAGATGGCCAGGACGACGAGGATGATCAGGAGACCGCCCATCGTCGGCGTGCCCCACTTGATCATGTGGCTCTGCGGGCCTTCCTCGCGGATCTGCTTGCCGAAGCGGAAGTGGCGCAGCAGCCGGATGTACGGCGGCATGAGGATCACGACCAGGGCGAACGCGAGCAGCAGGCCCTGGATGAGCTCGAGCGTCACGCGCGCCGCTCCGGGCCGCCGAGCGCGTCGACGAGTCCGTCGACGACCCGCTCCAGCTCGATGCCCCGCGAGGCCTTCACGAGGACGACATCGCCCGGCCGGAGCTCGTCGCGCAGCCGTGCGACGGCGTCACCTGCCTCCTCCACGACCGTCACCGCTCGGGTCGGGAGCCCGGCGGCGAGCGCGCCCTCGACGATGCCCGCGGCCGCGCCACCTGGTCCACCATCCACGACGACGAGCCGCTCGAGCGCCCGACCAGCGGCCTCTCCCGCCTGCCGATGCCCGACGTCGTGCGCGTCGCCCAGCTCGCGCATCTCTCCGAGCACGGCGAGGTGACGTCCCGGGAGGCCCGCGAGCAGCTCGAGTGCGGCCGTCACGGACGCGGGCGAGGCGTTGTAGGCGTCGTCGACGATCACCACCCCGCCGGCCCGGATCACCACCGAGCGGTGTTCGGCGTGCGATGCCGCCGACAGACCGGGCAGGATCTCGTCCAGTGCCATGCCCGCGGCGAGGCCCGCGGCCGTGCCGGCGAGCGCGTTGTGGACCGCGAGCCGACCGAGGGCCGGGATCTCGACGCGCCGGGCGCCGGCCGGCGTCACGAGCCGGAACCGCATCCCCGCGAAGCCGAGCGAGATCACGTCCTCCGCGTGCACTGTGGCGTCGGCGGCGAACCCGTACGTGGTCACGCGCGCGCGCGTGCGCACGCCCATGCGCCGGACCCGGGGGTCATCGGCGTTGAGGATCGCGACGCCACCTTCGTCCGCCGGCGGCAGCGCCTCGACGAGCTCCGCCTTCGCGTCCTCGATGGCCTCCAGCGAGCCGATCCGCGAGAGGTGGACGGGCTGGACCGCGGTGACGATCCCGATCGAGGGCAGGCCGATCGCCGCGAGGTCGCGGATCTCGCCCCCGGCGTACATCCCCATCTCGAGGACGGCGGCCCCGTGCTCGAGTCCGAGGCGGAGGACCGTGAGCGGCATCCCGACCTCGTTGTTCTGGTTGCCCTCCGTGCGCAACGTCTCGAACCGTCGCTCGAGGACGCCCGCGACGGCCTCCTTGGTCGACGTCTTCGCGATGCTCCCCGTGACGCCGACGACGACCGGCGAGAACCGCCGGCGCCACATCGCGGCGATGGCATGGAGGCCGCGGAGCGTGTCGGGGACGAGCACCACCGTGACGTCGCCGAGGGCGTCGAACGGGGTCTCGTCCGCGGCCGGCAGCCGGCTCACCAGGAGCGCGGCCGCGCCGGCCGCGGCCGCGGCGGCCAGGTACCGATGCCCGTCCGTTCGCTCGCCCGGCAGCGCGACGAACACGGCTCCGGGCGTGACGAGCCGGGAGTCGACGGCGCCGCCGCGGATACCCCGGCGGCGGCGCCGGAGGAGCCGTCCGCCCGTCGCGGCAACAAGGTCCTCGGGGGTCATCGACGGGGCGCCGCCGGCGGCGTCGGGGGGGCGCACGGGTGAACCGGGGCTCGGCGACCGCGCGGGTTCCGTCACGGCGTCGAGTGTCGCACAGGCGACCCTCACGGAGTGCTCGTCGCGCTCGCCGCGGGAGTCGGCCGGTCGTCCGGGACGAGGTCCGGCGTGCTGATCGCATCGTGCGCGATCCGCCGGAACAGCTCGAACGACATCACCGGCATCTCGAGCTGCCCGACGCGGATGACGGTGGGGGTCCCCTCCTCGATCCGTACCGCGACGACGAGGTCGGGGTGCCCCTTCTCGCGCCCGATGTAGCCGATGAACGAGTAGTTGAACTTGTTGACCTTCCAGGCCTTCTTCCCGGCATCCCAGATCTGGGCCGTACCGGTCTTGCCACCGACGTCGAAGCCCGGGATGACCGTGCGGTCGTGGTAGTAGTCGACCTCATCGATCACGTGACGCATGAGCTTGACGAGGGTCTCCGACAGCTTCTCGCTCATCACCCGTCCACGCGAGACAGGCGTCACGGCCTCGTCGCCGACCTGCCGCACGAGGTTCGGGCGCACAAGCACGCCGCCGTTGACCATCGCCGCATATGCCTGGGCGAGCTGCATCGGGGTCACGGCCACGCCTTGGCCGAACGCCCCGTTCGCGAGGTCGATCTGGCGCCACGCCTTCTTTGCCGGGTCACGCAGCAGGCCCCCGACCTCGTTGGCGATGTCGAGGCCGGTCGGGGCACCGAACCCGAGCCTGACCCAGGTGGAATACAGCTTGCGGGCCGCCTCGTCCGTCGTCCGGCCGAGCTTCAGCGCGACCTTGGCGGCGACCACGTTGCGTGAGTACGCGATGGCGTCCTGGAACTTCATGACGCCCATGCCCTTGCGGTTCGCGTTGTCGATCTTCGTCCGGCCGCCGTCGAGGCGGAGCGTTCCGACGTCCTTGAACTTTGTCGACATCTTGACGGTGCCGTCGCCCAGGGCCGCCGTGGCGGTGAGCATCTTGAATACGGAGCCCGGCTCGTAGACCGTGGACACGATCGGGTCGATGAACCGGCCCGGCTCCTTGGCGCCGATCTCCTGGTACCGGTTCGCGTCGTAGGACGGGTAGCTGGCGTACGCGTAGACCTCCCCGGAGTACGGGTCGAGGACCACGGCCGAGACCCGCTTCGCCCGGTCCGCGATCCAGGCCGACAGGAGCTCCTGCTCGACGGCGACCTGGAGGCCCGCGTCGAGCGTCAGGAGGACGTCCTCACCCGGCTGGCCTGCCTGGAGCACGGTCGACGAGTCGGGGACCGCGTTGCCCGCGGCATCCTTCTGGGCCGCGACGATCTGGGGCGTCCCCGCGAGCCGGTCCTGGTAGAACTGCTCGACACCGTACTGCCCCGTCCCCCCGCGATTGACGAACCCGAGGAGGTGGGCCGCGAGCGACGTCTCAGGCCCGCCCCCGTCCTGCGGGTAGAGCCGCTCCTGCTCGGGCTCGAGGAGCAGACCCGCGAGCGCAGGCTCCTTGCCGGCCGACAGGTCACGGATGTGGTCGGACGTCTTGGCGTCCAGACCGCGCGCGAGCACGACGTATTCGCGATCCGACGTCATCCGCGACCGGAGGGTGACCGCGGCCTCCCCCTGGAGCCCGAGCAGCCCGATCAGCGTCTGGGCGACCGCCTGGCGACGCTCGGCCGGCAGCAGGGCGGGCGTCGCGGCAAGCCGGTCACGCTGGACCGACGTGGCGAGCAGAACGGTTCCCGAGCGGTCGTAGATGGAGCCGCGCTTCGCCGGCAGCGTGACCGTCATCGATGACTGCCGGACCGCCATCGCGGACAGGTCGTCCCGCCGGATCACCTGCCAGTACGCGAGCCGCACCCCGAGCGCGCTCGCGACGATGACGAACACGAGCAGCACGAAGACGGCGCGGGCACGGGAATCGGTCCGGCCGAGCATGGCGGGTCCGGTCTCTCTAGCGGGCGGGAACGACGGCAGGCTCGGGCAACGGCCCCAGCCCCGACTGGATGGCGAGCTTGCGGATCGCGGGCGCCTTGCCCAGCCGGTTCAGCTCGTTGCGGAGGTCGCTCGCGCGCGCCTCGAGTCGCTGCTGCTGCGTCGCGAGGCGGCCGACCTCGTAGCCGGTGGCCGACACCCGGATGTCCTGTGACAGCGAGAAGAACGCACCGGCGAACGCGACCGCGATCGCGGCGAGGAGGACGGACATCCCGGACGGTCCCCGGCGCGCGCGCACCGCGGCCCGAACGCGGCGGCGCGGCATCGCCGCGGACACGGCGGCCCCGACGTCGACCCTCGGCCGGCGCGGCAGGACGATGGTGCGCTGGCGTGCACCCTGATAGACGGCCATCCCCTACTCGCCGATCGCGTAGTGGAGTCGCGGCGTGCGCGGGTCGAGGAACGAGAGTCGGTCGCCCACGGTGTCCAGCTCGGTGGCGTCCATCGCCAGGTCCATGGACTCGGGCTGGTACTCGCGCTGGCGGCGCTCGTGCAGCTCGTGCTGACGGCGGCCGTACGCCTTGCGCCGGTTGCTCTGGTGACGCTTGCTCACGGAACTCCTCCTGCCGCGAACGGGGGGCCGGCTCGGGCCGGGTGTCGACGGGCTGATCTGGGGGCGCCTCGGCGGTCTGGCGGGTGGGTCCTCCTCGTGCTCAGGCCGCGAGACGCTCGGCGGCCCGGAGACGGGCACTGCGGGCGCGCGGGTTGGCATCGATCTCGGCGGCGCTGGGAGTGAGGTCCTTTGTGACCAGCCGCAGCCGTGGGGCGCGGCCGCAGACGCACACCGGGGCTTCGGGCGGGCAGACGCACCCGCGCCGCTCGGCATTGAGGAACCGCTTGACGATCCGGTCCTCGAGCGAGTGGTACGACAGGACGACGAGGCGGCCGCCGGGCCGCAGCAGGTCCATCGCCGCGGCGAGCCCGTCCTCGAGCGCGTCGAGCTCCTCGTTGACCGCGATCCGGAGCGCCTGGAACACCCGGGTGGCCGGGTGGATGCGACGTCGCTGCCGGGGGTTGACGGGGACCGTTTGCTCGACGAGCGTCGCGAGGTCCTCGGCCGTCTCGATCGGCTGGGTGGCGCGAGCGGCCACGATCCCCTCGGCGATCCGCCACGCGGCCCGCTCCTCGCCGTACTTGCGGAACAGCGCGGCGAGCTCGTCGGCCGACAGCGTCGCAAGCAGCTCCGACGCCGGGACGCCGCGAGTCGCGTCGAACCGCATGTCGAGCGGACCGCCCGTGCGGAAGCCGAACCCACGTTCGCGATCGGCAAGCTGGAACGAGCTGAGGCCGAGGTCGAACAGCATGCCGTCGACCGCCCCGAACCCGGCCGGCGGCGCGACCTCGCCCAGCTCCCGGAAGTTCGCGCGCCGCAGGACGAGCCGGTCGCCGAACCGCGCCAGGCGCGTCGCCACCCGGTCGATCGCGGCCTGGTCGGCGTCCAGCCCGAGGACGCGTCCGTCGGGGCTGGCGGCCTCCAGGATCCGCTCGGTGTGCCCACCGCCGCCGACCGTGGCATCGATCTGGAGGCTGCCGGGCTGGGCGGACAGGGTCCCGAGGACCTCGTCCGGCATCACCGGCAGGTGCCCTTCCTCCATCACTCCTCCATCGGTCGGTTGCGGATCCCGAGCGGACCCTGGAAGCGCATGTGGTGCGACGTCAGATGCCCAGGCCGGCGACGGCGTCGGTGAACGCCTCGCCCTCGAGGGCCCGGCTGTAGGCCTCCCACCGGCCCGGCGCCCAGATCTCCGCGTGGTCACGGGACCCGAGGACGAGCGCCTCGCCGTCGAGGCCGGCGAAGCCGCGGAGGTTGGCCGGGACGAGGACGCGACCCTGGCGGTCGAGCTCTGTCTCGAAGGCCCCGGCGAACAGCTGCCGCTGGAGGAGCCGCGCATTCGGGTCCGTCATGGGCAGGCCGCCGACCTTCGCGGCGAGCTCGTCCCAGGCCGCGATCGGGAAGATCGCGAGGCAGGTGTCCAACCACCGCGCGACGACGACGTTCCCTGCGAGCTGCGCGCGGAAGCGCGACGGGACGGCCAGGCGCCCCTTGTCGTCGACCGCATGCCGGTACTCGCCGGTGAACACCGATCCCGCCACTCCCTGACATCGGATGGCGCAGGTGGGCCGATCAACCGAGGGAGGTCACCAATCCGGCTTGCTCCCCACTTTCCACCACTTTGCGCCACTTCCCGGCATCATAGCGCGCGGATTCCCCCCGTCAATGCGATTTGTGCACGGGCATCGGCGCGGGCTGACCCGGCGACGCGTTCGGGCCGCTGTGCGTCCGGGACCGCGCTGATCGCGCGCCCGGGCTGGATCTCGCACCCGGCTCGCGAGCGTCAGCGGGTGGGGGCCGGCATCCGGATCTTCGCCCCGACCTTCAACGCGGTCTCCGGATAGGCCGGGTTCCACGAGTAGATCGTGGTCAGGCTGTGCCCGAAGTACTTCGCGATGCTGAACAGGTTGTCGCCGGAACG
>DATFQL010000012.1:0-4648 GCA_035264305.1 Candidatus Limnocylindrales bacterium
CGACGTCGCGATCGTGCTCACGATCGGTCGGGGCACGCTGCGAAAGATGCGACAGAATCTCGGCTGGGCGATCGGCTACAACGCGATCGCATTGCCGATCGCAGCCGGTGTCTTCGACCCGGTCTTCGGGCTCGTCTTGCGTCCCGAGATCGCCGCGCTCTCGATGTCCGGATCGAGCTTCATCGTCGCCGTCAACGCGGTGATGTTGAAGCGTCTGAATCTCCCGAGCCCGCCCGTTGACGAAGCCGCGCCGCGTCGCCCGGTTACCGTTGAAGCGCATGGCGCGCCAGTCGGGTCTGAACGCCAACCAGGGTGATTGGGCGCACTTCGCCCGCTGGTGTGTCGCCCGCGGCGAGACCGTCATCCCGGCCGCGCCCGCCGCAGTGGTCGAGTACATCCAGGATCTGGCAGCGAGCAACGAGGCGGCGACGGTGCCGCGCCGAGTCGCCGCTATCCGGGACTGGCACCGGGCGTCCGGGCTGCGAACGCCAACCGAGGACGACCGCGTCCGGCTCGCGCTCACACGCGTGGAGTGGCACCGGCGACGGGCACCCATGCACACCGTGCCGCTCGAGACCACCGAGCTCGCCACAATCCTCGCCGCGACTCCCGGCAGCCTGATCGGACTGCGCGACCGCGCCATGCTGCTCATCGGATTCGCCGCCGGTCTGCGTCCCTCCGAGCTCGTCTCGCTCGACGTGTCGGATCTCACGGTCGTCGACGACGGACTGGCCATGAGCTTGCTGCGGGGCCGCATCGTGATCCCGTACGGTGGCGAGCCGGACCTGTGCCCGGTACTCGCCTGGGAGGACTGGCAGGCCGCAGCCGGACTGACCGCGGGCCCGGCGTTCCGATCCATCGACCGCGACGGGCGGCTGGGTCTCACGCGCCTCGGCGAGAAGGCGATCACGCGCATGGTGCAGCGCGCCGCGGAACGAGCCGGGCTCGACGAGTCGCGTTACTCGGCGTTGTCGCTGCGGCTGGGCATGCTGGCGTCGGCCCGGCCCGTCTGAGCCGCGGGCTATTCGGTCTCCGGAAGGCCGCCCCACGCCACGACCGGCCCGGCGGCGTCGACGAGCTTGCGCGTGAGCGAGAAGTCGACGGGGACGTCGACGATCGTCACCCCGGGCTCGCGCAGCGCAGCGCGCAGCTGCTCGAGATGGTCCTCGGCGCGCTGAACCGGTCCACCGGAGCCCCAGACGTCGACCGCGAGCGCCGCGCCGAGCTCGGTCGCGAGCTCGAGCATTCCGAGGGTCGTCGGGTCCAGTGGTTCGGTTGTGACGGCGACCGCGGGGAGACCGCGTAATGCCGCCACGACGCCGAGCGCGGCGGCGATGCCGGGCGCGCGGATCGCGGGAACGACGATGGTTCCCGGCTCCGTCGTCGGAAACGTGCGCGCCATCCAGAGCCCGGCGACACCGGGGTCGGCGACGACGACCCCACCGGCAGAGAACGCTGAGCGCAAGTCGGCGACGGCGCGGGCGGGATGCAGCGGGACGCGGTCGTCCGCGTATCCGCGTTGTGCGACCGCGGACAGGCGTGTGTAGAGCTCGTTGGGTGGGATCGGCTCGCTCGCCGGCGTCACCCGGTCGGCGAGGGATCCCAGCGATGTCGGAGAGATCTCGATGATCGGCGCGAGGCCGAATCGGTCTTCGGGAGACTCGGCGAGGTCCGTTCCGGTGGCGACGATGGCGTCGTAGCTCGCGAAGTCGAGCAGCTCGAAATCGCGTGCCTGCAGTCCGCACGTTCCCATGTGGTGCGGGCTGTCCCACTGGAGCACGCCCTTGGCGCCCCACGTGTTCGCGACCGGGACGTTGGCGGCCGTCGCGAAGGCGCGGAGCCCGTCGATGCTTCGAGTGGCGACGACGCCCGGACCGGCGAGCATGACGAGGCGCCCGTCCGGCAACGCGGCTGTCTGACCGACCGTGTCCTGGTCGGGGTCGAGCCCGAGTGCGTACGCCATCGCGGCCGGGACCTCGACGCGATCGAACTCGTCGGCGAGCGATCCGACCTCTGTTCCCTCGGCCCCGGCTCGCAGCAAGATGCCGACGGTGTCCATGCGGTCATCGTCTCACGGTGCCAGCGCGGCACGGCGATACAGTCCCTGCCCCATGCCGAAGCGCAACCTCTATCTCCACGAACTGATCGACATCGTGGGGGAAGGCGCCATGCGCTACATGGAGCACACGGTCGGGTTCAACGCCGGCGCCGCCGCCGACCGTGGGCTCGAGCTCGTCGGGACCTGGTACACGATGGGCTCGACCGGCCGCTGGCCCCAGGTCGTCAACCTGTGGGAGTGCGTCGACGGATGGTCGGGTTGGCGCCGCCTCATGGAGGCCACGAATCTGCGCCGCACGAAGAACCCCGAGCTCGTCGAGTGGTGGCAGGAGGCGCTCAAGACGCGCACGGGCGGCTTCGACCGCCTCCTGGGCGCCGCGCCCGGCTGCCCGTCGCTCGCAGACCTGCGCGCGGACGACGTGAGCGGATCGGTGTTCGTGCACGAGATCTCGGAGGTGCGGCCCGGTGCCGCCCTCGATTATCTCCTAGCGGCGCGCGAGACCCGCGCTCCGTTGCTCGCAGACTATGGACACGTGCTCGTCGGCTTGTATGAGGGGCTGCTGACGGACGTCGAGGTCGTCACGATCTGGGCGACCGATCCTGCCGGGCACGAGGCGCTCATGCGCGCCGGCGACGCGGGAAGCGACGAGCGCATCGCCGCGTGGCACGAGCAGGCGCGGGCGGCGGGACGGACCCGCTGGCGCGAGGAGCTCATGACGCCGCATCCCGAGAGCCCGCTGTCGCGGGGCGACTCACTGTGAGCCCGGCGCCGGCGTCCGGTCCGCTGATGGGCCTCCGTGTGATCGAGAGCTCGCTGCTCGGCCCGGGCGAGCTCACGTCGTTCCTCGCCGACCTCGGCGCCGACGTGGTCAAGGTCGAGCCGCCGCAGGGCGACTACGTGCGCGAGATGACGTGGCCGATCGTCGAGGGCGAGTCGCTCATGCATCTCCACATCCATCGGGGGAAGCGCAGCGTCACCCTCGACCTGCGCAACCCCGACGCGGTCGAGGTGTACACGGATCTCGTCCGGGGCGCCGACGCCGTCGTCGAGGCGATGCGGCCCGGCGCCCTCGAGCGGCGCGGACTCGGGTACGAGCGCCTCAAGGAGGTGAACCCGCGGATCGTGTTCTGCACGCTCTCGGGCTACGGCATGACCGGCCCGTATCGCGATCTGCCTGCACACGGGATTGCATTCGACACCTGGGCCGGCGTCGTGTCACCTGCCTACGACGAGGACGGCACGTGCTACATGCCCGAGCACCCTTCGATCGGCATTCACGCCGGCCCGTTGCTCGGCGCCTTCGCGCTGCTCGCCGGCGTCACGCGCGCGCGGGCGACGGGGGAGGGATGCCAGATCGAGGTCGCGCAGTCCGACGCCGCGGCTTACATGGACTGGTACCGCATCGAGACGTGGAAGTCGTACGAGCGGCCCGAGTCGGAGGTGACAGGCAACCCGAGCGACGACTACGAGCGCCGCGCCCCCGGCACGGCAGGGATGCGCGAAGGCGTCCGCTACCAGATCTATGAGTCGGCCGACGGTCACGTGCTGTTCATGGCGTCCGAGCAGGCGTTCTGGAAGAACTTCTGCGAAGGCGTGGGTCGCATGGACCTGTTCGAGCGCTGGCCGGGCAAGCCGTACGCCGACCACGCCCGCAACAACCGAGAGCTGCAGCACGAGCTGCGCGACATCTTCAAGACGAAGACATCGGCGGGATGGATCGACTTCGGCAACGAGGTCAACACACCCATCGCGCCGGTGAACTCGTCGCGGTCCATCGCCGACGATCCCCAGTTCCGCGATCGGTTCCCGTGGATTTCCGCGTCCCGGCTCGGCGCCGACGAGATACCGCTCCCCGTGCACGTGCTCGGCGAGGAGCTCCCCGAGCCCACCCGGGCGCCCAAGGTCGGTGAGCACACCGACGAGGTCCTGGCCGAAGTGCTCGGCTACGACCCGGGCCGAATCGCAGCGCTCCGCGAGTCCGGCGCGCTCGGATGACGGCGTCGGGCGGCTGGCCGGAGCACCTCCGCGTCGGGGCGTTTCGGATCGTTCGTTCGAGCGCGAACTTCGACTCGACGATCTCCTTCTACCGGGACCTCGTCGGCCTCCGCGTCGTCGACGAGTTTCGCGGGAGCTACGGCGAGGACGGGACGATCTTCGGTTTGCCGGGCACGGAGAACCACCTCGAGATTGTTCGCGCGCAGCCTCCCGGGCCGTCGATCGACGCGTTCGACCAACTCGTCTTCTACCTGCCCGATCAGGCGGCAGTCGACGAAGCGACGGCGAGGCTCGCCGGCGGCGGCGTACGCCCGGACGCCGACCAACATCCCTACTGGGACGAGAACGGCGGGGTCACGTTTCGCGATCCCGACGGACGCGGCGTCATCTACGTCTCGTGGGTGTACGGACGCGATCCGCAACCGTCAGATGCGGGGCATCGAGCGCCTTGGAATTCCTGACGACCTGTCAGATCGACGCCGGTCCGACAGGTAGCCTGATCGGCCGTGCCCTCCTCACCTGCGACAACGGCCGCGGCGGCGGTCGCGCTCGACGGCCGGCCGCTCGGCAAGCGGGGGGCGGCCACCAGGCGCC
>DATFQL010000013.1:0-6601 GCA_035264305.1 Candidatus Limnocylindrales bacterium
GAGCCAGGCCGCGGGTGCGAGCCGCTCCCCGAGCACGACGACGCCGATGACCACGGCGAGCAGCGGGGCCGTGCCGCGCGCGAGCGGGTACACGACCGACAGGTCGCCGCGCCGGAACGCTGCCGCCAGGAACACGAAGTACGCGACCTCGACCGCGCCCGAGACCGTCCCGATGACCCACGCGTCCGCAGGGATCGACGGCTGGCCGAGGACGAGCCACCCCAGGGCGACAAGTGGCACGAGGATCGCGCTCGACGCGAAGACCCCGACGGTCGCCGTTCGCAGCGGGTCGCCGGCGGTCTTGAGCAGGATGTTCCAGGCCGCGTGCAGGACGGCGGCGAAGGCGATCGCAACAAGGGCGGCAGGGTCCACGGCTCAAGAGTCTAGGTCGCCGCCACGTGCGCCACCGTAGCTGGGCACCTCTCGCGCGAGCCGGTGGCATCCGCGCGCCGGCGGCACGCCCGCCCGGGCGGCGGGCGACGGGCGGCGGGCGACGGGCGGCGGGCGACGGGCGACGGGCGACGGGCGACGGGCGACGGGCGACGGAGCGAGGATCAGCGCTGGACGTCGCGCCGGTTCACGCCCCACGTCCCGAGCAGCAGTCCGCCGACGGCGATCGATGCGAGCAGTGCCATCCCCGGCCAGTCCCACAGGCCGACCATCGGGTGGCCGAGGTGGGCGGTCAGCGCGAGCTGCTGGATCCAGTCGGGCAGCTTGAGCGCCGGCACGAGCGTGTCGATCACGAACGTGAGGATCACGAGGAGCGCGATGATCTCGCCCGCGAACGAGGTCGTGACGAGGCCGCCGAACGCGATCCCGATGCCGGCAAGCGCGAGCGCGTACATGCCGAGCACCAGCGTCCCGACGATCGGGGTGCTGACATCCGACCCGCCCGCGCTCAGCGACCCGATGCCGATGGCGATCATGACGACCAGCGTCATGACGCCGATCGCGGCATACAGGCCGAGGCCGCCGCGGATTGCCCACGCGGCACGCGACATCGGCGTGGACAGGAGGACCTCCAGCCGCCCGTCGGTCTCGTCCGAGGCCCACCCGCGCACGAGCGTCGAGGTGGCGAAACCCGCGAGGATGAGCCCGAAGGTGATGAACGCAATCTGGAGGAACGCGCCGGCACCCGACAGGAGATCCACCTGCGGGAACGCGGCCCTGAAGATCGCAAGCGTGTCGGGCGAGAGGCCCTGGAGCGTCTTGCTGAACGAGGGGGCCGCCGCGCCGAACACGAAGCCCAGCAGACCGATGCCGGTCCCCCACCAGAACGCGAGCGGCAGCCGCTCGCCGAGCGAGCGCGAGAACGGGCCGCCGAGGCCGAGCGCGAACGAGGGCATCCGCGGCCACGGGATCCGCTGCACGGCGCCGAGGTCGCGGCGCGCGAACGCGACGACCCCGACCGTGAGCAGCACGACCGTGAGCACGATGGCCGGCACGAGCGACGCCCAGTCGAACTCGTTGACGAGCGGCTGGTGATGGACCGTCCAGCCGAACCAGGTGAGGTTCGCGAACGGCGCGAACGCGGGCGCGGCCTCCTGGTAGCCGTTGGCGAAGTACCCCAGCAGGAGGACTGCGCCGGCGACGGCCGCCGCGGCGCCGCGTCCGACGAACGGCGCGAGCGCGAACGCGACCGAACCCGAGGCCAGTGCGACGACCCCGACCCAGAGGGCGAACCCGACCGCCGACGTCCACGAGATCGCATCACCGGGGAGGGTTCCGAACGTTCCCGCCACGTACGTGGAGACGGCGGTGACGAGGACGACGATCGCCATCGCGGTGATGTGGGCGGCGAGCTTCTCGAGCGCGATCCGCCGCTTGCCGAGCGGCGCCGTCGCGACGAACTCGATGCTCCCGCGGCGCACCTCACTCGCGATCGTCCCGGACAGCGCGAGGATCGACCACAACGCGGCCATGAGGCCAAGCGACGCGGCGGTCTTCCAGCCGATCGACCCGCCGAGCGTCTCGATCGCCGTCGGGAACGGGTTCCCGTACACGCCGGCCATCGCCGCGGGGAGGCTCCCGACGAGCGCCTTCAGCTCGAGCCGGGACTCGATGGTGGTGTACGCCTCGCCGAACGCGATGCCGCTCGAGAGCAGCAGGATGCCGATGAGTCCCCCGACGATGATCAGCGCGAGCCGCGAGTCACGGAGGGTCTTGGCGTAGACGGACCCGAGGCCGTAGATCCGGCTGAAGGCCGAGGTCGTCGTGCGGCTCGCCTGGTCGACGCGGCCCGCCGGCGCCGCGGTCGTGGTCATGCCCGCACCTCCTCGGGCGGCTGCGGGTTGCCATACTGCGCGAGGAACGTCTCCTCGAGCGACGGCTCACGACTGACGAAGTCGAGCAGGTCATAGCGCGCGGCCGCCTGGACGACGGGCGTGATCGGTCCCGTGACCCGCATCTTGATCGTGTGATCCGTGAGCTGGACGTCCGACACGCCGGGCAGCGCGGCGAAGACGTCGCTCGGGACGGCCGCGTCGGCGAACCGCAGCTCCACCTCGTGATGGGCGAGGTCACGCAGCGCGTCCGTCCTGTCGACCTTGACCAGGCGTCCGTCGCGGATGATCGCGACGCGGTCGCAGGTCTTCTCCACCTCCGACAGGATGTGGCTCGACAGGAATACCGTCCGGCCCTCGTCCCGCGCCTCGCGCACCACCTCGTAGAACGTCTGCTGCACGAGCGGGTCGAGACCCGAGGTCGGCTCGTCGAGGATCAACAGCTCCGGCCGGTGCTGGAGCGCGATGACGAGCCCGACCTTCTGCTTGTTGCCCTTCGAGTACTCCTTGAACTTCCGCGACGGGTCCACGCCGAGGCGCTCGATGAGCGAGTCCCGGTACGCCTTCTCGACGCCGCCCCGGAGGTTGGCGAAGTACTGGATCGTCTGGCCGCCCGTCAGCCGGTCGTACAGCGCGAACTCACCGGGGATGTACCCGGCGCGGCGGTGGATGGCGACCGGGTCGACGGTCGTCTCGATGTCGAACACGAACGCTCGACCGGACGTCGGCCGGATGAGGTCGAGGACGGTGCGGATCGTCGTCGTCTTGCCGGCGCCGTTGGGGCCGAGGAAGCCGAAGACCTCGCCCTGCTCCACCTCGAGATCGACATCCTCGATCCCCCGGTGCTCGCCGTACGTCTTCGTGAGCCGCTCGGTGCGGATGATGGCGGGCATGTCATTCCTTTCCCGCAGGGATGCCGGCGGGCGTCGCCGCTCGGCGGGTCGTGAACTGCTTCACGGCGATGTCGACGACATCGACCATGACCAGGTACAGCTCGTGGACGTCACGAAGCCGTTGGAGCGAGGCAGGATCCCGATCGGACAGCGCGGCGATCGCGCTCTCGAGCGTGTCGAGTGACGGTTTCATCGCGCGCTGGCGGTTCTCGATCGCGCGGATCGCCGCGTCGTCGGTCACGCTCCAGTAGTCGCGGCGATCGCCTGCACGCCGCGTCCGGTGGATGAGGCCCGAAGGCTCGAGCCAGCGAACCGCGCCACTGATGGCGCCACGACTCGCGCCGATCGCATCGGCGATGTCATCGACGCTCTGCTCGCGAGGCTCGGAGACGAGGAGCCACGCCCACAGCCGCCCCGCGACCGGCGGAAGGCCCTCCGCGGCGAGGATTCGCGACCAGCGCTCGACGAAGGTCCGTTCGGCGTCTCGCATCCGCAGATGCTACGCCGGTTCCCAACTTTCAGTCACTACTGAAGGTTCGAGATAGCCATCGAGCGCGGAGAGTCAGTCACCATTCCCCTTGCCGTTCCCGTTGCCCCCGCTGTTGCCCTTTCCCTTGCCCTTCTCCTGGTCTTCGTCCTTGTCCTTGCCACTGTTGCCGTTGTCCTTCTCGTCGCCGCCAGCAATCTCGACAGGCTGTGGTGCATCAGATGCTGCCGGCGTGGCCTCAGCTGGCTGATCGACGGTGACGGCCGGCGCCGGCGACTCGCCACGATCGACACCGGCGCGCTCGAACGTCGAGGCGCCGAGGACGACGGCGGCGAGCAGGAGCAGCCCGAGGGCGAGGAGGGCCGGCGCCCGATGCCGCGAGCCGCGGCCATCGCCAGCGTGACCAGAGGCACCCGCGCGAAGGCGCCGGGTGCGGCGCCGGACCGGAAGGGCTTCCAGGCGTGGCGCCTCGGCGTCGAGCTTGGACTCGAGCGGGCCGGGGAGCGCGCCGGGGGAGGCGATGCCGGCTGCACGCGACGGCACGGCGGACGCGACGACGATCGTGCCCTCGTCGATCTTCGGAGTGTCGCCGTCGGCTGCCGACACGTGCTCCGCGATGCGGCCGAGCGACGAAGCAACCGCGGTCGCGGCGGGCCGCCGCGCTGGATCCGGGTCGAGCATGCGGCCGAGCACCGGGCCGAGCGCGAGATCGATGCCAGCAAGGGTGGGAGGCGTGCGCTGGGACGCGAGCAGCGATGCCGGAGACGACGCGTCGAACGGCGGACGCCCCGTCACTGCCTCGTACAGGACCGCCCCGAGGGCCCAGATGTCAGCCGCTGGCCGCGCGGCCTCCCCGCCAAGCACCTCGGGGGCGACGAACCGCAGCGTGCCGACGAGATCCCCCGTCAGCGTGACGTCGTCCGCGCCCGACCCGTCCCAGCGCCGGGCGATCCCGAAGTCGCCCAGCCGAGCGCCCCCGTCGGGCGGGAGCAGGATGTTGGCCGGCGTCACGTCCCGGTGTACGAGGCCGATCGCATGGATCGCCGCGAGCGCCGACGCCACATCGGCGCCGATCGCCGTCGCGGAGGCGAGCGTCAGCGGTCCGTCGCGAAGCCGGTCCGCGAGCGACCCGCCCGGGACGTACTCCATCGCGAGCCACGGGACGTCCCCGTCGACGCCCGCGTCGAGGATGCGAACGGCGGAACGGTGGCGGACGGCTCGCGCCGCCTCGACCTCCCGCGCGAATCGGGCCCGCGCGGCTGCGTCGAACGCGAGACCCGGGTGGAGCCGCTTGAACGCGACGGTCGAGTCCGACCGGATGTCGCGCGCACGCCACACCTCGGCCATGCCACCGCTGCCGATCCGCTCCTCGAGCCGGTACCGGCCAGCCACCTCGTCCTGCATCCGGCGATGGAACCACGCCCGAGACGATGCGCGCCCCGTTCTCCTCGCGCGTCGGCTCGCGCCCGTCTCACAACATCAGACGGGCCAGCCGCCGAGGTCGGCGACGGTTGGCGGGTCGGCGCCCGCCCTGGTGCACGTGATCGCCGCCGCCCGGGCAGCGAACCGCGCGGCGCCAAGCGCGGCGTCGGCGTCGAGGGTCGCCCGGACGACGCCGCGCCGGACGAGCCATGCAAGCGCCGCGGCTCCGAACGTGTCGCCGGCCCCCACCGTGTCGATGACGTCGACTCGAGGCACCTCGACGGTGTGCGCCGTGCCCGCGGCAAGGACTCGCACCGCTGCGCCACCGTCGGTCACGAGCACCGCCCGCGGCCCGAGCGACGCCACCCACCGGGCGGCATCGCCCGTGTCCATCCCGGGACGGAGGAACGCGAGGTCCTCGGTGCTCACCTTGACGACGTCCGCACGGCGCAGAACACGCTCGACACGTTCGCCGTATGCGCTGGGATCACGGGTGATCGACGGCCTGCAGTTGGGATCGACGAGGAGGAGCAGCGAATCCGGCAGGGACGCCACCAGCGCCTCCAGCGTCGTCGCCATCGGCTCGAGCACGAACCCGAGGGTCCCCGCATGCACCGCCCGCGTACCGACGGGAAGGCCCGCAGGGACGACACCGGGCACGAGCTGGGGCGCGGATGTCCCTTCCGTGTAGAACCGGTAGCTCGCGGAGCCTGTGGCGTCGAGCTCCGCCAGGGCGAGCGTCGTCGGGAGGTTGGTGCGCTGCACGAGGTCGACGCGGACACCGTCCGCGGCGAGGCCGGCTTCCAGCATCTGTCCGAACGGGTCGATGGACAGACCGCCGAGCCACGCGACGTCGAGGCCGAGACGGCCGATCGCCCGCGCCGCGTTGTACGGGCCGCCGCCGGGGACCGGGACGAGGCTGCCTTCAGGCCCCGGGAGGAGGTCGACGAGGGCCTCGCCCGCGACGACGATCACGCGGTCAGACGCCGATCGGATGCCAGACGGTCTTCATCTCGAGGAACGCCGCGATCCATTCGGGCCGCTCCGCCGCCCGGTCATCGAGCCAGTCGAACCGCGCATCGGCGACACCCTGCGGACGGCGTGCGACTCGCTTGACCGAGTCCGCGGCCGCCTCCTCGGCGGAGCGCCGCAGGTCGTCGGGGATCCCCCACCCGTCGACCCCGTCCACGTCCACGTGGACGGCCAGGACCGGCACGAGCTCCGAGCGAAGCCCGGTGAGGATGTTCACCACGCCGGCCGGCACATCGGATGTCGCGAGGACCTCCGCGAGCGTGATCGCGGGGAGCGGCCGTGCCTCGGAGGCCAGGACGACGGCGACATTCCCCCCGGCGAGCACCGGCGCCAGCCGGGAGACGAGACCCAGCAGCGAGCTCCGCTCGGGCGCGACGGTGCCGACGACGCCCGTGGGCTCCGGGATCGTGAAGTTGAAGTACGGGGCACCGACCGGGTTCGACGACCCCAGGACCTGCGCGATCTTGTCCGCCCACCCCGCGTAC
>DATFQL010000014.1:0-18387 GCA_035264305.1 Candidatus Limnocylindrales bacterium
TGCACGAGCCCGCCCATCGCCGATAGGACGGCCGCGGTGAGGAAGAAGAGGCCAGCCGAGAGGAACGCCTGGCCCGGCCAGAAGTGGCGGCCCACCACGTTGTCGCTCCGCTGGAGCCGGCCCCGGAACTGGGTGTGCTTCTGGAGGAACACGAGGCCCACGTGCGCGGCGATCGCCCCCGCGAACAGCGCCGGCAGGAGCATGACGTGGAGGACGAAGAAGCGCGGCAGGAACGCGGCGGTCGGGAACTCCCCGCCGAACACGAGCGACGCGAGGTACGGGCCGACGAACGGGATCGAGATCGCCGCGCTGTACGCGATTCGCGCCCCGGTACCCGACAGGAGGTCGTCGGGCAGCGAGTAGCCGGTGAACCCTTCGGCCAGCGCGAACACGAGCAGCCCGAATCCGATCAGCCAGTTGAGCTCGCGCGGGCGGCGGAACGCGCCGGTGAAGAACGTCCGGGCGAGGTGCGCGACGACGACGGCAACGAACACGACCGCGGTCCAGTGGTGGATTTGGCGGAACAGGAGCCCGGCGTTGACCTCGAACGAGAGATGGAGGACGGACGCGTAGGCCTGGCTCACCTCGGCGCCCTGGAGCGGGGCGTACGAGCCCGTGTACTCGACGAGGCCGGCTGACGGGATGTAGAAGAACGTGAGGAATGTCCCGGTGAGGACGAGGATCACGAAGCAGAACAGCGCGATCTCGCCGAGCAGGAACGACCAGTGGTCCGGGAAGACCTTGCGCAGCGTCGTCCTGACCAGCCCGGCAAGCCCCGTCCGCTCATCCAGCCAGCCGGTCAGCCGCTCGAGCTCGGTCGGCTCGGCCGGGTCCTCGCCGGTCGCCTGGAGCTCGACCGCAGCCTCGTTGAGCGGCCGGCCGAGGTCGTCCACGCGCGGCCGCTCGGGCATGTCGTCGCCCGGGCTGCTGCCGCGCCGTCGGAACCGGTTCACGGCGCCGCCTCCGCGTCCGTGGTGTCGCTGCCACCGCCGATCTCGATCGGCCCGATCTCCATGTTCCAGAACGACGGGCCGACGGGCTCCGGGAAGTCGCCGAGCGCCGTGAAGGTGCCGTCGGCCTCGAGCTGGAGCGGCAGCTGGGGCAGCGCCCGCGCCGCGGGCCCGAACGTCGGGACGGCGCCGCGCATGACGTCGAACGTCGACTGGTGGCAGGGGCAGATGAGCGCGCCCTGACTCGCCCGGTACAGGCCCACGGGACAGCCCGCGTGCGTACAGACCTTGGAGTACGCGACGAACCCCTGGGGCGCCCACGCCGCCGCCTCGCCCTGGAGCTGGAGGCGGTCCACGCCGGCGTTGATGAGCACCGTCTGCGCTTCGGCGTTCCCGGCGAACCCTTCAGGGAACACCGTGACCACCCCGTCCCGCGGCAGGTTCGACGCGTTGACCGCCTGGCCGTCGAAGCCGACCACGCGCGCGCCTTTCGTCCAGGGCGTCCTGAACAGGCTTCGTCCAGGGGCCGGCCCGAGCGAGAGCACCGGGACGAGGAGCGCCGACGCGAGCCCGGCGAACGCCCCGAGCAGGCCCACCTGGAGGACGCGCCGCCGGCTGAAGCCCGCCTCGTCGGTCAGGGCGTCCGCGACCGCCTCGCTCGCCTGGCGTCCGCCGCCCAGGCGATGCCGCGGCTCGATGCGCAGCTCCCCCGACATGAGCTCCTGCGCCCACAGCACGATCCCGACCCCGAGGCCGCCGAGGCAGATCCCGAGGAGGATGCCCTCGAGCTGTGTCTGGCCACCGAGCGCATACAGGACCAGGAGCGCGATCCCGGACAGACCCGTCACGCCGAAGGCGAGCAGGACGGCGCGCTCCGCACGCCGCTCGCGCTCGGGGGTCGACGGACCGACGGGCGTCTCCCGGGTGGTGTCGGGTGTGCGGCCCGAGGTCACGGCTCGACCTCGGCGTCGGGACGCACGACGCCCGGCCGGTCCACCGAGTCCTCGTCCGTGGGCCGGGCGACGGCGCGACGAGTGTGGCGGGCCACGAACAACGACACGAGCAGCAGGGCCGGCAGCCCGATCGCGACCCCGACGAACCCCTCGGCGACAGGCCCGGTCTGCCCGATCGCGGCGCCGCCGGGCGTCGGCGCCTCGGCCAGGTACTGCACGTACGCGGCAAGGTCGGCGAGCGATGGGTCGTCGAAGCCGAAGGCCGGCATGGCGCCGGGGCCGATGATCGTCGCCTCGGCAACGGTCCTGGGATCGGCATTGCCGAGGCCGACCGCGACGAAGCCGCCGCCGATCGCGTTGCCGGACCCGGTGGCGTTGTGACACGCGGCGCAGTTCGCCTGGAACAGCTGCCACCCGCGGTGGAGATCGCCGCCGGAGGCGACCTGCGGGATGCCCGGGCCCTCGCCCAGCGACGCGACGTAGGCAACGAGCGCCTGGATCTGGTCCTCTCCGAAGTGCGGCTCCTGGGGCACGACCTGCTGATTCGGCGCCGACAGCGGCATCCGGCCCGTGCGCAGGTAGAAGTCGGCCGATGCGGCGCCCACGCCGACGAGCGGCGGCCCGGCGGCGCCGCCCTCTCCCTGGGCACCGTGACACGACGCGCAGTTCGCGACGTAGAGGCCACGCCCGGCCTCGACCACGGCTGCCTGGTCGGCCGCAGCGGCCATGTGCGCGGTCGTGCCCGCGCTCGCCCTCGTGCCGGCGGCGACGCCCGAGCCCTCGAGCCAGCTTGCGGCGACCACCACCACGACGGCGACCAGCGCGCCGAGCCCGCCCGCGGCTCTGAGCCTGTCGCCGATCACGGCAGGAGTACCGTGGCCGCCATGCCAGCGGGTGCGGCGCTCTCCCAGGTCCATGCGTGGCTCGCCGTCGCCGCCGCGATCGTTGCCGCCGCCATCGTCGTGCTCGGCGCGCTGGACGCCGTGCGCCTGTTCACGGGGACGACCGCCAGGCGCTGGCTCGACCGCGCGTTGCTCGTCCTGCTCGCCGTGGTCGCTGCCGGGGCCGTGCTCGGGCCGTTCGTGCTCGTGCTCGTGGGGCCGCCTCGGGAGTGGCTCCACCTCGTGTACGCCGCGGCCGCCCTCGCCGCCGCCCCCGTGGCGCGCGCGATCGCGGCCGCGCGCGCGCCATCACGCATGGGCGGCTGGGTCGCCGTGGGGGGCCTCGTCACGCTGGCAGCGCTCCTTCGGCTGTGGGGCACCGGGGGCTGAACCACGCTCGGCCGGCTTGCTCGGGCAGGGCCAAGGACGGGACGCGGCCCGCACAGCATCCCATCACCCCGCAAGCGGTATCGCGGGGTCCCGGCCCTCGGCCGGTTGCAGGGCCGTGACATGTCGGCGACCGCGATGCGCCTGCGAGGCGGGCGATGCATGGCGACGCCCCCGACGAGGCCCGCTCGGGCGACGCTGTCGCCGTGGTCGCCCTCGATCGTCCTGCCATCCGCGCAGCCGCACGCGAGACGCTCGGACACCGCGCCCTGCTGCCGGGTCAGGCCGAGGCCGTCCAGGCGATCACCGGAGGGCGGGACACGCTCGCCCTGCTGCCGACGGGCGGCGGCAAGAGCGCCGTCTACCAGCTGGCCGGCGTCACGATCGACGGCCCCACCCTGATCGTCTCGCCACTCATCGCCCTCCAGCAGGACCAGCTCGCCTCCCTCGACGCGTTGGGGCTGACCGCGGGCGTCATCAACTCGACCAGGCCCGCCAGGGAGCGCGCCGAGTCGCTCGAGGCCTTCCGACGCGGCACGCTCGAGTTCCTCATGCTCGCCCCGGAGTCGCTCGCCGACCCGGGCGTGATCGCCGCCCTCGCCGACGCCAGACCGTCGCTGTTCGTCGTGGACGAGGCGCACTGCGTCGCCGAGTGGGGTCGCGACTTCCGGCCTGAGTACCGCCGGCTGGGCGCGGCCGCAGATGCGCTCGGGCGGCCGCCGATCCTCGCGCTCACGGCGACCGCGTCGCCCCTCGTTCGAACCGAGATCGTCGAACGGCTGGGGCTGCGTGACCCCGCCGTCATCGCCCGGGGATTCGACCGTCCGAACATCGACCTCGCGGTGGAGGCGCACGCGGACCCCGTCGCGAAGCGCCGAGCCCTCGTCGAGGCGGTGGCCCAGGCGCCCCGACCGGGCATCGTGTACACCGCGACCCGCGCGGCGGCGGCCGAGATCGCCGGGGCGCTCAGGGATGCTCGCGTCGACGCCGAGGCGTACCACGCGGGGCTGTCGGCGGGCCGACGGACGGCGATCCAGGACCGGTTCATGGCCTCGTCCGATTCGGTCATCGTCGCCACGATCGCGTTCGGGATGGGCATCGACAAGCCCGACGTCCGGTTCGTCCACCACCTCGACGTGTCGGAGAGCCTCGACGCGTACCACCAGGAGATCGGGCGGGCGGGCCGCGACGGCGAGCCGGCGCAGGCGAGGCTGTTCTACCGCCATGAGGACCTGGGGCTGCGCCGGTTCCAGTCCGCGCCGCCCCGATTCGACGAGGGCGACGTCCGTGCGGTGATGCGCGCGCTCCGCCGCTCCCCTGACGCCGTGGACGTCGAGGGCCTCGCGGCACTGGCCCGACGGTCGAGGCGGCGGACGGACGCGATCATCGGTCGCCTCGAGGACCTCGACGCGGTGCGCGTGGAGGCGGACGGGACCGTCGGGGAGACCGATCCCGATCGCGAGCCCCCGGTGGCGGAGGTTCTCGCGGCGCAGGAGCGGCGGCGCGCCGTGGAGCGGTCGCGGGTCGAGATGATCCGGGGCTATGCCGAGGCGCCCGGCTGCCGGCGTGCGTTTCTCCTCGGCTATTTCGGCGAGCCGTTCGACCCGCCCTGCGGGCGGTGCGACCGGTGCCGCGCGCCGGAGGCCGACGGCCGCGCCCCGTTGCCCGCGCGGTCGGCCGACAATCCCTTCGCGGTCAACGACCGTGTCCGTCACGGGACCTTCGGGGTCGGCGTGGTGACGGGCGTCGAGCCCGACCGGGTGACGGTCGCGTTCGACGATGCCGGCTATCACACGATCGCCGTGTCGGCGGCCGAGGACGGCCTGCTCGTCGCCGACCCGGGGTAGCCGATCCTCGATCTACGGCTGGAGCACGCGGGGCGCGTCCACCTCGCGGTCCGGGAGCGTCGTCGGGAGCTCGAGGTGGTACGCGCCCGACGGGAAGAGGCCGGCACCCCCGTAGCGGCGCATCAGACGCAGCTGGGCAAGCACGTCCTCGCCGGCATGGCGTGGCGGCAGGTCGCGCCAGAAGTCGAACCCCCCGGCCTCGCGCAGCTTCTCGACGTCGTACAGGACGCAGCCGCCGATCCACGCGACCTTGTACAGGGTGTCGGGCGGCCGCTCGCCGGTCCGTGCCTCGACGCGCTCCCGGAGATGGTGCAGGTTCGCCGCGTTGTGGAGGCGGTACCGGGACCAGGGCGCGCTCTCGGGCTCGATCGCCTCCGGGAGCACGCGGTTGTCGGGCCACGGCTCGAACGCCGCCTGCTCCTCCGGGCGCCGGTCCTCGGCGAACGACGCCCCGACGAGGCCAGATCCGACGAACCCGCACGCCGCGTCGGAGATCGAGCGGAGCAGCCGCTCCAGGAGGTCGCCCTCGCACAGCACGTCGTCGTCGAGGAACAGTGCGTACGGGGCGCGTGCGAGGCTCAACAGGAACGCCCGGTGCTCCGCCATGCCCCGCCTGGGCAGGTGGCGATGGAGCTCCACGTCGCGCCCGGTCACCTCGAGGACGCGGGCGACCGACTCGACCTCGGGTGCGTCGATGGACGCCGGCGCACCGTCGGTCTGGTCCGAGACGACGACGCGGAACGCGGGCAGGGTCTGGGCAACGAGCCCCGCGAGCGTCACCGCGAGGGCGGCAGGGCGGCAGTACGTCGGGATGAGGACGTCGAGGACGGGCGCGGGGCGGTTCACGCGACGGACGTCGCGCCGAGCTCGACGCGCCCGTACGCGGGAGCCTCGGCGAGCAGCTCGCGGGCGGCGGCGACCACCCGGTCCGGCGGGACGAGCGCGAGGCACGCCCCGTGGCCGAGGGGGCAGACGCTCCGCCGGCAGCCGGCGCACGGCACGTCGACGTTGAGGACGCGCGAGGGAACCATCCACGGCGTGTGCTGAGGGTTGGTCAGCGCGTACAGGTCGACGACGGGCGTCCCCACCGCCGCGGCGAGGTGCACCGGGCCCGTGTTGTTCGCGATCAGCAGCGGGGCGACGGCGAGCAGCGCCGAGAGCTCACCGAGCGACAGCGAGCCGGCGAGCGACGCCGACGCGACGCCCATCGACGCCCGGATGGACTCGACCAGCGGGATCTCGGCCGTCGCACCCGTGAACACGATCCGCACGTCGTGCTCGCGGGCGAGTCGCGCCGCGGCTTGTGCGAAGCGGGCCGGCGGATAGCGACGCGACGGCGCGGAGGCCCCGGGGTGCACGACCGCCCACGGTGTCCCGTCGCCGGGGCGGATGCCGAGCCCCGGCAAGACCTCGTCGCGGAGGCGGCGCATCGCCTCTGGCGGGACCCGGAACGAGAGCCGCTCGTCGCCGGTGGTGAACCCGACCCGGGCGACGAGGTCGAGCTGCCGGCGGACCTCGTGCCGCGTCGCCTCGCCGAGCTCCGGCTCGGGCACCCAGTCGGACACGAGGGCGTACGGGTTCTCCCGGCAGTGCGCGAGCACGCGCGGGATCCCGGCGAGCCGCAGGAGGAGCGCAACCGGCAGGGGGCTCTGCGTGTGCACCGTGAACACGATCGCGGCGTCGAAGGCGCCGTCCCGGAGGCGCTCGACGAGCTCGCGGTCCGAGCCGGCCGGGCGCCCCTCCCCGCCCGGCATCCACCCGGGGTCGTGGACGATGACCTCGTCGAGCTCGGGGACATGGCGCGCGGCCTCCGCGCCCGCGCTCGAGGTGAGGAGCGCGAGCTGCGCGCCGCGGGCCGAGGAGCGGACGGCGCGGAACGCCGGCGTCGTCATCAGCACGTCGCCCATCGCGTCGAGGCGAACCGCGAGGATCCGCCGGAGGGACGACCAGCCGGGGGTGCTCGTGCCCGGTCGGGGTGGAATCGCCCACGGATCCCGGGCACGCGTCGCCACGGTGATCACGAGTCCGCCGCGTACGCCTCGCGCACGCGCTCGATGACGCCACTCGTCGACCGATCCTCGGTGAACGGCAGGATCTGGACGCTGCCGCCCAGCCGTTCCACGAGCGGCGCCTCGGGCAGCGACTCGCGGCGGTAGTCCCCGCCCTTCACGAACACGTGCGGCCGGACCTGCTCGATCAATCGTTCCGGCGTGTCCTCGTCGAACGGCACGACGAGGTCGACCGGCGACAGCGCCTCGAGCACCGCCACGCGGTCGTCGAGGCCGTTGATCGGCCGCAGCGGCCCCTTGAGGCGATGCACCGACTCGTCGGAGTTGACGCCCACGACGAGCACGTCACCCAGGCCCTTCGCCCGGGCGAGGTACGTGACGTGGCCCCGGTGCAGGATGTCGAACACGCCGTTCGTGAACACGATCCGGCGATCCTCATCGCGCCACGCCCGCAGCCGGGCCTCGAGTCCGGGCCCGGCGCCCACGCGCTTGCCCGCGTCCGCGGCGAGCGCTTCCCGGAGCTCCGAGACGGTGCACGCGGACGTGCCGTTGCGCCGGACGACGACTGCCGCGGCGGTCGACGCGAGCTCCGCCGCGGCGGGGGCCGATGCGCCGCCCGCGAGCGCCAGCGACAGCGCGGCGACGAACGTGTCCCCCGCGCCCGCCGCGCGGGAGCTCGGATGCGGCGTCGCATAGGTCCGGTACGGCGGTGCGTCGCGCTCGAACACGAACGCGCCGTCCGCGTCGACCGTCAGGGCGACGATCCGCGCCCCGGTCGCGTCGAGCAGCCGCTCGCCCGCCATGCCCGCCTGCGCGGCGCGCGGCCTCGAGCCCCGCCGCTCCGGCTCGCCGAGCAGCCGGCACGCCTCACCGTAGTTCGGCTTCACCGCGGTCACGCCCGCCGGACGGTACCGGCGCAGGTCCCGGGCGTCGGCGACGACGACCCGCTCGTCGCGGCGCTGCTGCTCGCCGAGGACGGCCAGGAGCCGGTCGGACACGACGCCGTACCCGTAGTCGGAGACGACCACGGCATCGACCTCCGGCCACGTATCCGCCAGTGACGAGATGAGCCGGTCCTCGGATCGAGCGTCGAGCGGCCCGGTGGACCCGGTGTCGAAGCGGAGCAGCATCTGCCCACCGGCGGAGATCCGTTGCTTGGCCAGCGTCTCCCGGCCGGCCACGCGCAGCACGCCCGAGACGTCGACGCCGGCTGTCCGGAGCGCCCTGAGCAGCCGGTCGCCCTCGTCATCCACCCCGACGACCGACAGGAACCGCACCTGGGCGCCGAGCGCCGCGAGGTTGAGGGCCGTGTTCGCCGCGCCACCCGGGACGTCCGAGCGCGACTGCAGCTCGACGATCGGGACGGGGGCCTCCCGCGAGATCCGCCCGGCGACGCCCTCGAGATAGCCGTCGAGGATCGCCTCGCCGACCACGAGCACGCGACGGTCCGGAAACGCCGTCAGGAGCGCGCTTCGGGCGTCCGTCGGGCTCATGCCACCACCTCGGCGTCGGGGTAGGTCGCCGCGTCGGCGTGCCCGCGGCCGCCCACGGCCGTGGCGCCGACGTCGCCCGCGGCACCCTCGGCCGCACCGTCGGCCGTGCCGTCCGCGGTCAGGATGACGTTCGCCGCATCGAGCATGTCGCGGACGGCGAAGTCGGGACGCCGGTCGGCGGGCAGCGCATGCGCGTCGCGCGCCTCGGGGCCCACCATGATCGTCCGGCACCCACCGCGGCGGCCGGCCAGCACGTCCATCCACGTGTCGCCGACGAACCACGCTCGCTCGGGCCGCACGCCGAGCTCCTCGACCGCCCGGCGGATCATCCCGGGCTCGGGCTTGCGGCACTCGCACTCGATCGCGAACTCGTTCACCCCGTCGGGCAGGTGCGGGCAGAAGTAGAAGCCGTCCAGCCGCCCGCCGAGCGCCTCGACCTCCGCGGTCAGATGCCGTTCCACCGCGCGCAGCTCGGTCTCGGTGAAGTAGCCCCGGGCGATCCCCGCCTGGTTCGTGGCCACGATCAGCCGGTACCCGGCCCGCGAGAGCAGCCGGACGGCCTCCCTGGCGCCCGGCGCGAACCGCACCCGGCGGGGATCGACGTTGTACGGCAGGTCGTCGATCAGCGTCCCGTCCTTGTCGAGGAACACCGTCCGGCGATCGTCGGGCATCACGGCCATGACGTTTCCCGCATCGGGAGCACCATCACCTCCGGGATCACGGTCTCCGCCGGGAGGGCGATCACGAACCGGATCGTGGCGGCAACGTTGACGGGGTCCTGGAGCACGCCCGGGTCGACGTCCGGGAACCGCTCGAGGATGAACGGGGTCCGCATGCCGCCGGCGACGATGGCCGTGACCTTGATGCCGGCGGGGCGAAGCTCCGCATGGAGCGCGTGCGACAGCCCGAGCAGTCCCCACTTGCTCGCGTGGTACGCGGACGCCTCGGGCCACGCCCGCTTGGCGGCGGTCGAGGTGACGTTGACCACGTGCGGCGCGTCGCTCCGCCGGAGCGCCGGCAGGGCGGCTCGGGTCATGAGTGCGGGGCCGTGGAGGTTCACGCGGAGGACGCGGTCGAACTCGTCAGGCGTCATCTCGTCCAACGGCTTCGTCACGTCGGTGCCGGCGTTGTTGACGAGGACATCGAGCCCGCCGAACTCGTCGACGGTGGCCGCGACCGCGGCCGCACCCGATGCCTCGTCGCTGACGTCGAGCTCGAGGGGCAGGGACTCGCCGCCGGTTGCCGCGATCTCGTCGGTCACGGCCCTCGCGCCCGATTCGGTCAGGTCGGCGACGACGACTCGCATCCCCGCCGCCGCAAGCACCCGTGCCGTGGCGGCCCCGAGACCGGACGCAGCGCCCGTGATCAGGACGATCCGCCCCTGCAGGATTCCGTCGACGCTCGGCATGGGGTGGCTTGTCGTGCGGGTCGCGGTCATCGGGCGCCTCCTGGGATCCGCGTGTCGGACGGGGTTGCGTGGGACCCGAGCGCGGCGGCTCGGCCGGGCGGATCGAGCGCCGGTGACGCGGACGTCTGCGACATCGCCGCGTCGCGGACGGCCGCCGCCTCGCCGAACCAGCCGCTGTCCACGAGCCGCGTCTCGACGAGCTCGACGAGCACGTGGACGAGCGCGCCGTGGACCTCCCGGACGTGGTGCGGATCACTGGACGGGACGATGACCGCGACATCGGCGATGGTGCCGAGGCGGCCGCCGTCGCCGCCGACGAGCGCGACCGTCCGGATCCCGCGCGCACGCGCCGTCAGGAATGCGCGGACGAGCCCGGGCGCGTGGCCCGCGGTCGAGAGGCCGACGAGCAGGTCGCCGGGTCGCGCCACGCTCTCGAGCTGCCGCGCGAGGCCGCCGTCGGGGTCGTCGTCGTCGCGCAGCGCTGCGGCCACCGCCCCGTCCGTGCCCAGCGCGAGCGCCGAGAGCGGCGGCCGGCCGGCGATCCGGAAGCGGCCGACGAGGGAGCCGACGAGCCGTTCGGCCTCGGGCGCCCCGCCGGCGCCCACGACGAGGACCGAGCGGTCGCGCGCGAACGTCATGCACATGGCGTCGGCGGCATCGAGGATGCTCGACCGTGCGCGCCGTTTCGTCTCCTGCAGCGTCATCGCCAGCTCGTCGATGCGGCGATCGACGGTCGCGAGCCGTGCGGCCTCGTCCGCGCGCGACCGGCGCCTCGCGACGAGCACCTCCTCGTACACCGCCGACATCGACGCCGCGACGCGCTCCCACGTGAACAGATCGTTCACCCGCCGGATCCCCTGCCGCCCGAGGACCGCCATGAGCTTGGGGTGGCGGAACAGGTGCGCGGCACGCTCGGCCACGGCCGATGGATCGTTGGGCGGCACGAGGTAGCCCGTCTCGCCGTCGCGAACGGTGAACTTGATCCCGCCCACGTTCGCGCCGATGACCGGCGTGCCACAGGCCATCGCCTCGAGTGGGGTGATCCCGAACGGCTCGTACCACGGCGTCGACACGAAGATGTCGGCCGCGTTGTAGTACGCCGCGAGCTCCTCCCGGTCCCGGCGGCCGACGAACGTGACCTGATCGGCGACACCTTCCTCGCTGGCGATCTCGCGCAGGCGCGCGAGCTCCGGGAGCGTCACCCCGTCGAGGTCGCGCTCCGGCCCGCCGACAACGAGCAGGCGGACCGGCATGCCGTCGCGGGCGAGGGCCCCCGTCGCGCGAATCACCGTGTCGATCCCCTTGCGCGGGACCATCCGGCCCAGCTGGAGCAGGATCCGCTCGGCCGGGTCGAGGCCGAGGTCCAGGCGCGCGAGCGGTCGGCTGGCCGGTGCGAGCTCGCCCGGGTCGAACCCGCACGGGACGATCGAGATCCGGTGCGCGTCCGCGTCGTAGAGCCGGATCAGGTCCTCCTCGTCCTGCGGGCACTCCGCGACGATCGCGTCCGCCTCGGCGACGATCCGGTCCTCGATCCCGAACCGCTCGTCGGGGAACTCGTCCGCGGCGCCCTGGAACTGCCGGCGCACGCGCCCCAGCGCGTGGAAGGTCACCACGAACGGGATCCCGAGCGCCGCCCGAACCTCGCACGCCACCAGCCCCGACAGGAAGAAGTTCGCGTGGACGAGGTCGACCGGCTCGTCCCGAAGGCGCCGGACGACGAACGCCGCGAACGCCGGCATGAACGGGAGCAGCGCCTCCTTCGGCACGTCTTCGGGCGGACCGGCAGGGACGTGGATGACGCGGACGCCGGGCAGCCACTCGACCACCTCGGGCAGGTCGGGGCGGTCGCGGCGCGTGTAGACATCGACGCGGTCGCCGATCGCCGCGAGCCGTCGCGCGAGGTGGGCGACGTACACGTTCTGGCCGCCGGCGTCGACGCCGCCGAGCGTCGCGAGGGGCGACGCGTGCTCGCTGATGAGGGCGATCGACCGGCTCACGACGCGCTCCCGGTCAGGGCGACGTCCATCGCCTCCTCGAACACGATGTTCCAGTCCGCGGCGAAGCGCTCGATCGAGAACCGTTCGCGTGCCGTCTCGTACCCCGCCGCGCCGATCCGCGCCGCGAGGTCCCGGTCCTCGAGCAGCGCCCGCATCGAGCGCTCGAGCCGCGCGGGGTCCGTGGATGCGAAGCCGTTGACCCCGTCGACGATGACCGTCGGCATCTCGGTCGCCGCCAGGGCGACCACCGGCTGACCGAGCAGCATCGCCTCGCACACGGCCATCCCGAAGCTCGTCCAGCGGGCGGGGTGGAACACGAACCGGTACGCGGCCTGGCGGCGGATCAGGTCGTCGTGGGCGAAGGCACCGAGTCCGCCGATCGCCTCCGAGCCCATGCCCGCGACGTCGATCGGCAGGCGCGACCGCGCGTCCGCGACCAGATCCGCGCCAAGCCGTCGTCCGCGGCGGTTCAGCTCGTTCACGACGACGAGCCCCCGTGCGAGCTCGCCCGTCCAGCGAACGCCGGCGGGCATCGGGATCCCGTGCTCCACGACGCGGACCGTGTTCGGGCCCGTGTCCCACATCAGGGCGTTGAACGCCGTGACCTGCACGATGAGGACGGCAGGGTCATCCACGTGGTGTCGCGTGTCGGTCGGGTGCTCGCGAGGCGGATCGTGCTCCACGAAGACACGCGGTCCCCGGAGCTGAGACGGCGACAGGATCTCGTGCTGGTCGACGGTCCAGTTCGCCGCATGCTGGTACAGGACGAGATCGACATCGAGGTCCCGAACCGCGTCCGCGGGGACCTCGCGGATCGAGGAGGGCCACGTGGCGTCGTCCGGTCGGCCGGCGAACCGTTCGGGCCGTCCGGGACGGACCGGCACGACGATGTCCTGCCCGGTGTGGCCGAGCGCGTCGAGATACGACCCGTGGATGTGCCAGGTGAGGATCGTTAGCCCGCCCATGACAGCTCCCGTCGTGCAGGTGCCGTCTCGAGGAGGCCGATCGCGGCGGTCGCCACCTCCTCGGGCGGGATGTCGACGCAGGGGTGACCGATCGGGCAGTCGAACAGGCGGCAAGGCGCGCACGATGTCGGGCGGCGGAGGGTGATGGACGGGGCCGACCGTGGCGCCCACTCCGCCTCGAGGTCGGTCCCGGCGAATACCGTGACGACGGGCACCCGGACCGCGTCCGCGAGGTGCATCCCGAACGAGTCGTTGGTCAAGACGAGCGCGGCGCGCTCGACGATCGCCGCGAGCTCCGTGACGCCCGTCTCACCGCCGAGGTCGAGCGCGCCCGGAACCGCGGCAGCGACCGTCGCGGTGAGAGGCCGTTCCTTCTCGGCTCCCGCGATCACGAGCGGGAGCCCCGTCCGGTCGCGGACCCCGCGCGCGACGGCCGCGAACCGGTCCGCCGGGTAGCGTCGCGCCGCGCACGATGCCCCCGGCAGCACGACGATCGGCGGGACGCGACCGTCGAGACCACCGCGGGCAAGGAGCCGGGACGCGGCGTCCGTCGCGCTGGCAGGCACCCGAATCTCGAGCGAGTCGTCCGTCACCGGCACGCCGAGCGCAGTCAGGACGTGGAGGTTCCGCTCCGCCTGGTGCGCGGGCGCGGGGCCGGCCACGGGATGGCTCAGGAGGCTCCCGCCGAAGTCGGGGGCATGCCCGGCTCGCACGGGGATCCCCGCGAGGTAGCAGGCGTACGCAGGCGCCCACGACGTCTGCGAGAAGCTCGTCAGGATGACGGCGGCATCCGCGCCGATCGCCCGCAGGTCGTCGATGACGGCGAGCTCACGTGCGGGGTCGAGCGGCAGCCGGCTCTGCGCGTCCTGCCACACGGCGCGGAGGGTCTCGACGCGGTCGACCCACGGCAGGAGCGATGCGGCCGCGGAGCCGCCGGGGGACCCCAGCAGGACGAGCTCGGCGTCGGGGACCGCCGCCCGCAGCGCGCGGAAGGTCGGGCCGGTCAGCAGCACGTCGCCGAGGTTGTCGAGGCGTACCACGAGCACCCGGCGGGAACCGGCCAGCGGCGATCCCGGGGGGTGCCCGCGGGTCGGGTTCGCGTCCGGATCAGGCAGCATGGGAACGGCGCCGCCGCAGCATCCGCAGCGCCTCCTCGGCCACGCGACGGGCCGAGCCCCCGCCGATCGGATGATGGAGCGCGGCGTCGAGCGGCGCCCAGCGCGCAGGGTCGGTGTCCGTGAACACGACCACCGAGGGCGTCCCGATGGCCGCCGCCACGTGCGACACCCCGGTGTCGTTGCTGACCAGCAGGTCGGCGCGCCGGAGGACGGCGGCCAGCCCGTCGATCGTCGTCCGTCCCGCGATGTCGGCCACGCGGTCGGGCTCGGCGGTCATCGACCTCACCAGGGCGTTGAGCGGTCGCTCGCGCGCGTCGCCGGTGAGCAGCACCGAGGACCCGGCGGCGACGAGCCGGTCGATGACGGTCGAGAAGCCACGCGGTGACCAGCGGCGGGACGCCACCGATGCGCCCGGGTGGACGACAACGTACCGCTCGCGCGCGCGAGCCCCGAGCGCCTCGGCAAGGAGCTCGTCCGCCTGCTCGTCGGCGTCGTCGGCGAGCGGGAGCTCCAGCCGGGTGTCGTCCGACGGAAGCCCGAGGTGCCGCAGGAGCCGCAGCCACCGCTGGACCTCGTGCTCCGCCTCCCGCCAGGGCAGGTAGCGCGCGGCTTCCGGAGGCGGAGTGCCGCGTGGGTGGAAGCCGGCCGTCCGTCGCGCCCCGAACAGCCGGACGACGTCGTTGGTGCGGTCGCCGATCCCGTGCAGCTGGACGGCGAGGTCGAACCGTCGCTCGTGCATCGAGGCGAGAAAGCCCGGGATCGCCCTCACGTCCGGACGACGGTCGGGAAGGCCGGGGAAGCCTGGAAACTCGAGGATCTCGTCGACGTACCGGCCGTACCGTGCGGCCATGCCGGCCGCGACCGGCAGCGTGACGAGCGTCACGCGCACGTCCGGGCGGTTGGTCCGGATCGCGCGCAGCGCCGGCACCACGCACAGCATGTCCCCGATGCCGGGCAGCGCCCGGAACAGGCAGACGGTCCCGCCCTCGGGGAGCAGCAGCCCGGCCGGCAGCGGATCGATCGGCTGCGTACGCGCACGATCGACGACGGTCGGCGCGCCACCAGCCGGTGGCGCGCTCTGGGTCGCCACCTGGTCCGTCGCGCCGGCCGCCGCGCGGGCGGTGATGGCGGCGCGGGCGACCTGTGGCTCGGTGGGGTGATGCATGGTCCTCCGTCGCGACGGCCTCCGACGATGCGTGGCCGGTCGCCCGCCGAGTGTCGGCCGAGGAGCATGCACGGTCCGGCCAGAACTACTGCTCCGCGCTTGCAGCGCGGTGTCGCTTCTGCCTCTGGCGTGCGTGGATGCACGATCTCGCGCAGCCCGAGATGCGGGCGCAAGACGCGGCGCGCCACTCACCCCGTCGAGGCAACGAGGCAGTCTGAAAGTGGTGCGTACCGCATTCCCGGGGCCGGCTTCCCGGTCCTTCTCGGTCGGCGTCGGGGATGCGGCTTCTTCCCTCCGACGCCCCGTGCCACCATGCGTCCCGGCCCACTGCTGCAAGGCCGCCGCAAGGTGGGACGTACGCGCGCGGGACGCGGCCGGTTGCGCGAGTGGCGCACTGTGGCGGTGTCGGGCGGTGCGCCTGCGTCAGGGAGGGTGATCGGGGAACGTGCCCGTGACCGTTGGTGGACCCCGGCCAGGCCCGGGGACTGCGTCAACCGATCAGGAGCCCATGCGGCCCGTTCGCACGAGCTCGCGCGCGAACAGCAGTCGCTCGACCTCTTCCACGAGCCAGCCACCGGGAACCATCGGCAACCCGGTCAGGTGGGCGGTCAGGCTTCCCGCCTCGCGCGCTGACAGGCCGGCGATCCTCAGGCGGCGGTACGTCGTGCGCACGTTGTCCGGCGCCGCCTGGGGATGGGCCGCGTCGACAGCGGCGGGACCGGCGGGCTGATGGGTCGGCGCCTGCGGCTCGATCATCGGTCTCTCCTGGGCGATCCGGGTAGCGGTCCGGGCAGCGACCCGGGGAGGGACCGTAGGCATCGCGATGCTGCGGGGAGCCGCACCGGGCGGGCAGGGCGCTTGCAGCGCGGTTGCACGGGGGGCGATGCAAGCCGCGTGCGACGGCGAACGCCGAAATCGGCCGCGTGCGCGCGATATCGCGGGCGTCGAGAGGTCCAGGGCGGGTGACGGAGCAGGAAGCGGTCAGCGGCCTGTTCGCCGCGACCCCGCTGCCGATGTTCGTGCTCGACGCCCCGGTGACCCGGGTGCTTGCTGCCAATGACGCCGCCCTCGATCGATACTCGCTGTCCTCGACCGCCGTCCCCGGCCTCGATCCCTCGCGCCTCGTCCCACCTGCCCTCGCCGCGTCATTCCGGGAGTGGGCGGCAGCCGGTGACGGCTCCCCGACCGAGGCGTTCGAGCAGCGCACCGCCGACGGTGTCTCGTTCGCCGCCGAGCTGCGGGTCACCCGGCTTCGATGGGGCGGTGACGAGGGGCGGCTCCTGATCGTCCGCGACGTGAGCGCGCGCGTCCGGAACGAGGAGCGGCTGCGGCAGGCACAGAAGATGGAGGCGATCGGGCGCCTGGCGGGATCGATCGCGCACGACTTCAACAACCTGCTGACGGCGATCGGCGGGTATGCCGATCTCCTCGCGCAGAGCCTCGATCCCCACGACGCGGGCGTCGAGGACGCGCGCGAGATCCGCCGCGCCGTCGACCGCGGCGCCGCCCTGACCCGGCAGCTGCTCGCGTTCTCGCGGCGGCAGCTCGTCCAGACGCAGATCGTCGACCTCAACGAGTCGGTGCACGGCATGCGGCCGCTGCTCGAGCGCCTGCTCGGAGAGCACGTGCGCCTGACGCTCGGCCTCGGGCCTGCTGCCGGGTCGGTGCGGATCGACCCCGGGCAGCTCGAGCAGGTGCTGCTCAACCTCGCGTTGAACGGCCGCGATGCCATGCCGGACGGCGGGCGGCTGCTGGTCGAGACCGCCCAGGTCGAGCTCGACGAGCCGTATGCCGCGGCCCGCCGCGACGTGACGCCGGGGCGTCACGCGGTGCTGGCCGTGTCGGACGAAGGCCGCGGCCTGTCCGAGGAGGCCCGGGCCCACCTGTTCGAGCCGTTCTTCACGACGAAGGCGCGGGGGGAGGGGACGGGTCTCGGGCTCGCGACCGTGTACGGGATCGTCCGCCAGGCAGGCGGCCATATCGACGTGTTCAGCGACCCCGAGCTCGGGACGACGTTCCGCGTCTACCTGCCGTCCGTGCAGGCCGAGGTTGCGATCACCGCGGACGAGGAGCCGGGCGAGCCCGAGCGCGCGGACGCCCGCCTGCGCCTCACCGGGAGCGTGCTCGTCGTCGAGGACGATCCCTCGGTCCGGCGCGTCGTCGTCGAGACGCTCGCACGCACGGGCCTGGACGTGGAGGCCGCGGGCGACGGCGCCGAGGCGCTCCGGCTGCTCATCGGGGGGCCGACGCCCGATCTCGTGATCACGGACGTCAGGATGCCCAGGCTCTCGGGCCCGGAGCTGGTGCGCGAGGCGCGGCGCCCCTGGCCGGGGCTGCGCGTCCTGTTCGTGTCGGGCCACACGGGCGACGACACGCCGGACGGCTTCCTCGAGCCCGGCGACCGGCTTCTCGGCAAGCCGTTCAGCGCCGAAGCGCTCATCGAGGCCGTCGCCGACCTGTTGCGGCCCGATCGCTCGGACGCCGCCCCGAGTGGTACGGCCCCGGGTGACAGGCACCTGCAAGCGGTCCCGCGTTCCGTGTAGCCGTCGCACGGGTGGCGCCGTCCGACAGTGGGGTCTTCTCGAACGGATCCGTTCGGGTGATCCGAAGGGACGGAGGTTCTGTAGTGAGCATCATTGCGTGGATCGTGCTCGGCGCCATCGCCGGGTACCTTGCCGGCATGCTCGTCAAGGGTGACGAGGGTCTCGGCGTCATCGGGCACATCGTGCTCGGCATCGTTGGTGCGCTGGTCGGCGGCTTCCTCGCCGGCGTGCTGTTCAACACCAACCCCGTCGACGGCCCGCTCGACATCTCGTCGATCGTGACCGCGGTCATCGGCGCCATCATCGTCGTCGTGATCGCGAGCATGGTGATGGGTCGCTCCCGCTCCGGGCGCGGCGCCGTCTAACCGACGCGCTGAACGCGACCCCCACCGTGCCCGCGGTGGGGGTCGCTTCGTTTCACGGTGGGTCCGTCCCCGTCCTCCGAACCCGAGCCCAGCCGCCAATTGCTCGAAAGGAGCACGTCATGGCCAAGATCGAGAAGAGCATCGACGTCGACGTCCCCGTCCGCGAGGCGTACAACCAGTGGACCCAGTTCGAGTCCTTCCCCCAGTTCATGGAGGGCGTCGAACGGGTGGTCCAGACCGACGACAAGACGCTCGAATGGACCGCGTCGATCGCGGGCAAGGTCAAGAACTGGCGTGCCGAGATCA